>JAWWOM010000367.1:0-9327 GCA_033851655.1 Frankiales bacterium | reverse complement strand
GACCGGCGCAGGTCGAGAGTGAACCCGCGATAGGTGCTCTGCAGGTCGTCGCTGTTGCCGGCGGCGAGCATGGGGGCACCGTAGTCCCTCCCGGCCCGGAGCAGGGCCTCCAGCACCGACCCCAACGCGGTGTCGGTAAGCCGTTCGGCGTCATCGACCACGACGACCGGGGACGTCCCTGCAGGACTCAGGGCCAGCCGGACGGTGTCCTCGGAGGAGGTCGTGTCCAGGCAGCCGGTGACGCCGGAGTGGGCTGCCAGTGCCTGCAGTGGCGAGCGGGCCGGGGTGACCAGGCAGACCGAGCGGCCACCGCGCAGCAGCGACTCCGTCATCGTGAGCAGTGCTGTGCTCCGTCCTGAGCGGGGCGCCCCGACCACGAGGAAGCCCGGCCCGTCCTCGGCCAGGTCGACGCCCACCGGCCGCAGCCGGTCGCCGCCCACGCCGATCAGAGCCCAGAGTCCGGCAGCCTCGGCCGCGGTCGGGCCAAGGGAGAGGGCGTGCCCCACCGTCACCGCGGGAGGGAGCGCGTCGACCCGGATCGGGTGGTGCAACCGGGGCTCGCGGGCGTCCCGGACCTGGGCCTGATGGACCAGGTCCCGCAGGGCCGCGTGCTGGGCCGGTCCAGCTGGATCGGCTGCCAACAGGGCGATCTGGACCTCCGACAGGCTGCGCTTGTCGCCCTGGCCCTGGACCAGGCCGCGTCCCGGCGGAGGTGACGTCGGCACCTCGCGGGCGGGTATGTCGGCGAGCGCGTAGTCGGCTCGGTCGGCCAGGCGCAGCACCAGCTTGTCGGGGATGACCGACGGCAACCGGCCGAGCAGGCCGCTGCGGTCGGCGGTGACCACGGCTCGCAGCCCCACCGATGGGCCCTCCCGCAGCAGCCGGAGCAGCTCTTCGATGCGCCGGCCCATGTCGACGTCCTGGTAGGCCTGGACCAGACCCTCCCAGCGGTCGACCAGGAGCAGCATCCACGGCAGCCGATCGCCCGGCGTGGCGAAGCGGCGTTGTTCTGTGAGGTCGGCGAAGCCGGCGGAGGCCAGGGCGGCCTGCCTGCTCTCGACCTCGGCCAGCAGCCGGCCGAGCAGTCGTTCGAGGCGCTCCGGCTGGTCACGGCTGACCACCGCGCCGCAGTGCGGCAGGCCGGCCAGCGGGGACAGCGCCTGGTTGCCGAAGTCGAGCGCGTAGACATGCAGCTCGTTGGCAGACCAACGGCGAGCGACGCCGCCGGCCAGTGTCTGCAGGACCGAGGACCGGCCCGACCGGGCGGCCCCGGCAACGAGCAGGTGACCGCCCTCGGCCAGCCGCAGGCCGTACGGCAACCGTCGCTGCTGGCCCGGCAGGTCGAGCACCCCCAGGGGCAGCTCCGCCTCTCCGGCCGCCTCGGTCGGCTCAGCGACCGGCAGCTCCGCGACGGTCAACCGCTCGGGCAGCGGGTCAAGCCACGGCCGCCGCGGCGCGGGCAGGTCCAGCGCCGCGAAGGCCGTACAGACGGCGTCGACGAGCAGGGACAGGTCGGTCGGGGCTGCGTCGGCGGCGACGGTTGCCGGGTCGACCGCGGGGTGCCCGAGCGCTGTGAACGGGACATGCTCGACGGTGGTCGACGGGCCGGCTGCCGGTCTTCGCGGGGCCGGCCCACCGACCCGTGCGGCTTGGAATGCCTGCAGCGCACCAGCTCCCGTGCGGAGGAAGCCGCGTCCGGCCAGTCCCGGGGCGATCTCGCTCGCGTCCGGCGCGTCGACGACGTCGGAGGACTCCGCGGTCTGGGTGACGCGCAGGCAGACCCGCAGGTTGGTGTTGGCCCTGATGTCGGGAGAGACCACACCGCCAGGGCGCTGGGTGGCCAGCACCAGATGGATGCCGAGAGAACGGCCCCGTTGGGCGATGCCGACCAGGCCGCGTACGAACTCCGGCAGCTCCTCGACCAGCGTGGCGAACTCGTCGATCACGATCACCAACCGGGGGAGCGGCGGAGCAGCGGAGGCGTGCGCCCAGAGGGCCTCGATGTCCTTGGCACCGTGGTCGGCGAGGACCCTTTCGCGGTGCCGCAGCTCGGCGGTCAGCGACGCCAGCGCCCGCTCGGTGAGGCGGCCGTCCAGGTCGGTGACCAGGCCGACGGTGTGTGGCAGCCGGGCGCAGTCGCGGAACGCCGCGCCGCCCTTGTAGTCGACCAGGACGAACGTCAGCGCGTCCGGCCGGTTGTTCAGCGCCAGCGAGGCAACCAGGGTCTGCAACAGCTCGCTCTTGCCCGATCCCGTCGTGCCGGCCACCAGCGCGTGCGGACCGTCAGCGGACAGGTCGACGCGCACTGCCCCCTCCGGACCGACGCCGATCACCGCGGCCGTCGCTCGCCCGCCGCCGCGCCACCGGGCAACCACCGCTGCGGCGCTGGGGCTCGGCAGTCCGACCAGGTCCAGCAGCCGCACGGCCTTGGGCAGCCCGACGCTCACCGCGCCCGGCCCGGCCACGTCTTCCACCCTGGCCAGCCCGCGGGCAAGGGTGTCCGCCCAGCCGGCGCTGACCTGGTCGGCCAGCACCTGCTCGACGGTTGCCCCGTCCCGGTGGCGCAGGGTCAGCCGCGAGGACGAGCCCGGCGCGAACACGGCGACCGCGCCACACTCCTGCGGCAACAGCCGCTCCTCGGTGTCGCGGCACACCGCGCTGATGCCTACGGCCGGGCCGTCGGCGAGGAGTGCCGCGAGTCCGGGCAGCCGCCGCAGGTCCCGGGCCCCGTCCACCACGAGCAGCACCCGGCTGTACGGGACCCTGGCCGGCCGCCGCTCGGCCCGGCGCCGCTCGACCAGGCGGGTGAGCTCGGCGATCCGGCGTCCGCAGCCCGCATCGTCGGCGCCGACCTTGACCCGGCAGTCCTCCGCGTCGGAGCCAGCAGCGTGCGGCAGCCAGCGCAGCCAGTGCCAGTGCGCGGCGTTGGCCGGTGTCGTCAGCAGGACGACCGTCAGGTCGCCCGGAGCCAGCAGCGTCGCGGCCTGCCCGACCAGCCACCGGGTCACGGCCACCGCCGGCCGGCCGTGACCGGCGATGCCGAGCACGCCGATCTCGTCGAGGTCGAGGAGAACCGGCACGTTCGGCACCAGGGCTGGTGCCCCCGTGACCGGGCGGACGGTGACCTCGGACGGCAGCCCCGCGAGCCCGATCCGCAGCCTGAAGGCATCGGCGTCGGCAGCCCTGCGCTCCCAGAGCCGGCTCGCGGGCAGGGCTGCCCACCCTGACAGCTCCGCAGGGTCTGGCGCCGCCGCCCGCCGCTCGCGTTCCTCGTGCCACCGGGCGGCGGCGACCGAGGCCTCGAGCTCGGCCAGCTCGGTGGCATGCCGGCGCACGGCGGCCCGATGGCGGCGTCGGCCGCCGAAACGGTCGCTGACCAGGTTGCCGACCACCATCAGCGGCGACATCGCCATCAGCAGGAGGTACTGCGGGCTCGACGGCATGGTCAGGAACAGCACGGCTCCGAGCGCGATCGGCACCAGCAGGGGGACCAGCGGGATCCTGCCCCGGTCCGGTGCCACGGGCGGCTCCGGCCGGTCGACCTGCACGGGAGCGGTCCGCGCGGTCGCGACCCGGGGCGGCCGGTTGAAGCGCGTCGACGGACCCGGGCCGTCGGTCAGCGCCGCCGGGTCGCACCTTGCCGCCGCGACGACGACCAACGACTCGCCGACCGTGAGCAGGGAGCCGGCGGGCAGGGGGGCCGCGGTCACGACGACACCGTCGACGGCGATCCCGTTGGTCGAGTCGAGGTCCCGTACCGTCGCCATGCCTCCCGTCGACACGGTGACCTCTGCGTGCCGGCGCGAGATCTCGTCGTCGTCGAGCAGCAGGTCGCATCCGGCCTCACGACCGATGACGGCGGGCCCGTGCAGCGGCAGCACCTCGCCGGCGGCAGGCCCAGCGACCACCCGCAGCTCCCACTCGGCGGGGCTGGGCTCGAGCCGTGCCGGGCCGAGCTCGAGCACCGACCCGTGGTGGACACCGCAGCCCCGCCAAGGTCCCGCCCCGTCCAGGACCTGTCCCTCGAGCAGCAGCGGGCCGGGCATCCCCAGCTCGAGCAGGATCGCTGTCGCCACCTCGGCGATGGTCGCGTGCCCAGCGGAGCTGACCGTGAGGTGGCGCAGCTCCGGACAGGAGACGGTCACGGTCAGCTCGTCGGCATCCGGCCGGGACAGTGCCTGCACCCCCGTCACCGTCATCCACCCCTGTCCGCCTCACGAGTGGACCCGCTTGGACCACGGCAGCAACGCTATCCGGGCTCCCGGGCCATGTCAGGACGCAGTTTCGGTCCTGTGGACAAGCTGCAGGTGCCGCACCGCCGGTCGATGGCTCGGTTCCCGCACGTCCGGCCGGAAGTCGACGGCCCACACCGACGGATGATGATCCCCGGCCCGTCGCCATGCGGCCGTAACGACACAGAGGGCGTCGTCGATGTGGTACACGTGGGGCGTGCGAGGCGTGCCAGAGTCGTCCCACCTCGACGCCCCAGCAGCGCCCGTCAGAGCCCGGTCCGCCTTCGTATCAAAGGTCTTCTGCATGCCGTCGTCGCTTCCCGCCCAGCCCTTGCCCCTCCGTCAGAGATCCGTTCTCGCCGTCTCGCTGCTGGGGCTGCTGGGGCTGCTGGCAGCGCTGCTGCCTGCGGCCAGCGCTCGGGCGGCTGCCCCGGTCTATCTCAGCGGACCCGACGTGTCGCACTGGCAGCACGCGGCCGGCCCGGTCACCTGGTCCCAGGTCAAGGGTCCAGCGGCCCAGTCCTTTGCCATCTCCAAGGCGACCGAGGACACCAACTTCGTCGACCCGTTCTTCGCCGCTGACTACGCAGCAGAGCGGGCCAACGGTCTGGTCCGTGGCGGCTACCACTACGCCAGGCCGGCGCTGCCGATGTCGACGGCGGTCGCGCAGGCTGACTTCTACGCGGCCACCATCGGCAACGTGCAGGAGGCCGGTGACCTGCCGCCCATCATGGACTTCGAGGAGGGCGGCGGGCTCTCGCCGCGCGACCTGATCACCTGGGGTCAGACCTTCCTGGGCGAGCTGATGGCCAGGACCGGCCGGGTGCCGATGATCTACACCTACCGCAACTTCTGGCGGACCGAGCTGCTCAACTCCTCGGCCTTCATCCGCTACCCGCTCTGGATCGCCGACTACACCGCCGGCGCGACCGTGCCGACGCCGCCGCTGATCGGCAGCTGGCCGACCTGGACCATGTGGCAGTGGACCTCCACAGCCCACCTCCCGGGGATCAGCGGAGTGGTCGACAACAGCCACTTCAACGGTACGGGCGAACAGCTCGCAGCCTTCGCCGACGGGACCCATCCTTCGGTGCTCCCCGCGGTCGCCCCCCAGGCCCCCATCGCCGTCCAGGCCGGTCCCGCCGGCAACGCGCTCTCGGTGTCATGGGTCCCGGCCGACAACGGCGGCCTGCCGCTCACCAGCTACCGGGTCACCGTCAGCCCCGGAGGAGCGACCACCACCGTCCCCGGCACCCAGACCTCAGCCGTCATCCCGGGGCTGACCTCCTCCACGCTCTACACGGCCACCGTCGTGGCCGTCTCACCGGCCGGCGCCAGCCCGGCCTCCGCGCCGTCCACCCCGATCGGTGCCACAGCCGGCATCGTCCCGGTGGTCATGACGGTGGGGGCGACCGATGCCACGATCGTCTCGGGCAAGACCGACACCCTGGTGGGCACGTTGAGCCGGGCGGACGGGCTCGGCGGCGTCGCGGGAGCCCCCCTGGTGGTGTTCGCCAAGCAGACCGGCGCCACCGACTACACGGCCGTCACCTCGGTGATCACCTCTGCCACCGGGTCCTTCGCCGTACCCGTGACCTCTGGCAGTACGACCCGCTACAGCGTCCGGTACGCAGGAGGCGGCGGTTGGGCACCGGTCTCCGCCGGTGTCCTGGTCACCGCCAAGGCGAGCCTCACCACGGCCCTGAGCAAGACCAGCGTCCCGCGCAAGGCGCACGTCACGCTGCGCGGGCAGGTCTCCTGGGCGGCCGTCGGGCGGGTGGTCTACCGCCAACGCTGGTACGCCAACGCCTGGCACAGCGGACCGGGCGTCAAGGTCTCGACGACCGGCCGCTACAGCTTCACGGTCACCCCGACGGTGAAGGGCAAGACCAAGCTGCGGGTCATCCTGAGCAGTAAGCCCGGTCTGGTCGGCACCTACTCGCCGACCGTCGTGCTCAACGTCCGGTGACCGGCAACGCCTCTCGCATCGCGCGGTCGCTGATGCTGGCAGCGCTGGCACTGCTGGTGCCCGCGTCGGCGGTCGCGACGACGAGCCCGGCACCGGCCAGGACCGCCGACACAGCCGGCTCCGGCCTGGGCACCCTTCCCATCGGCTGCGTCGGAGCGGCGGCTTCGTTCACGGGGCAGGCCTACTGCCTCGACGGCAGCCACGCCGCAGCACTGGCCACGCCGAAGGGCTCGCTCGCCGGTGACGACGTAGCCTTCGGCCAGCTCCAGCTCAACGGCTGGCAGGTCCCGACCCGGTGCAACGGGGACGGCAGGTCCGGCAAGCGCGAGCAGCTGGTCTACGTCCACGTCCAGGGGGAGCCGGACCTGTCCGCCACGGCGATCCCCTTCCTCCAGCAGCGGTTGATCCCTGGTGCCAACGGCGTGTTCGAGCACACCAGCGACGGCAAACGTGCGGTCCGGTGGGTGACCAGGAAGGTCGCCGGCGGCTGCGTGCCGACCGTGCTCAAGGTCACGGTGCCCAGGTCGGCCAACGTCTCGGGCTTTCCGTTCTCCAACATCGGCAACGCGGTGCTGCACGCAGTGGGCGGGGTCCACGCCAACCGCTCCTACCTGGTGATGGTGGACCACGCCGACTACGACGCGGCTGCCGGCGGCCCGGACTGCGGCCTCGGCCAGGTGCGCCAGGACGCGTCCCCGGCGGCGAGCAACCAGAACAACACCGGCGGCGCGTTCGCGATGGTCTGGGCCAACTGCTGGACCGGTCTGGTGGCCGCCCACGAGCTGACCCACACGATGGGTGCCGTACAACAGCTCGCCCCGCACCACACCACGTACGGGCACTGCTGGGACGGCCGCGATGCCATGTGCTACGACGACGGCAGCAGCCAGCCGCAGAAGCTGGTCTGCAAGAAGGCCGATGACTTCCGCCGGCTCGACTGCGACGGCGACGACTACTTCGCGCTCTATCCCAAGGCCGGCTCCTACCTCGCCACGCACTGGAACAGCGCCAGCTCGGCGTTCCTCATCGACTCCAAGGCGACGGCGTTGGCGACCCGGCCGGGCAAGCCCACCGGGGTCACCGTCACCGCGGTCGACGCCCAGCACGTCCGGGTGACCTGGACCCCCGGCGTCACCAGGCGCGGAGCGCCGACGTCGTGGACGGTGCTGGTCGGCGCGACCGACGGCGGCACCGCGTTCGACGAGGCGGCGAGCTATCCGGTCACCGACTCGGTGCGCCAGGCCAAGGTCAGCGGCAAGGCCCGTTCCGCCGTGATCACCGTCCAGTCCAACGTCCTGCAAGGGTTCGCCGTGTTCGCCGGCAACGCCTCCGGTGACGGTGTGACGTCCGCCATCGTGATCGGCGGTGCGGGCGACCCGCCCACGCCCATCACCGCGACGTTCACTCCCGACCTGTACGGTGTCCCCGGTGCCGGCAGCGGCCGGCTGACCTGGACCGGCGGCACGAGCGCTGCAGAGGTGACGACCTGCACGGCGGTTCTGCTGAACGGCGCCCGGATCGACAACCTCGAGCCTCCGGTGACCGTGCCAGGCAGCACCGACCCGCAGGGCCTGTGCTACTCCGACACCTCCGGCGTCCACATCGACACGCTCGCCCCGACGGACGTCCTGCAGGTCTACGCCCGGAACAGCTTCGGCGAGGCCATCGTCACCGTCGCCCATCCCTGAGCCGGGCCGGCGAGGACTGCCGGTCGGCGGTGTCGTCCGGCAGTCGGATCTCCTGAGGGACCCGGTCGCCCCGGTCGTGTCCAGCGGTCGCGCGGACGAAGTCGGCGACGGCTGACGGTCCCAGCGGCGGCGCGATGTAGAAGCCCTGGGCCAGCTCGCAGCCGAGCTCGGTGACGGCGACCAGCTCCTCCCTGGTCTCGACGCCCTCGGCGATCACCGTGTGCCCCAGGTTGTGCGCGAGCAGGGCAACAGACGCCGCGATCGCGGCCGTACGCCGATTGTTGATCATCGCGTGGACGAAGGAACGATCGATCTTCAGGACGCTGATCGGCAGCTCGCTGAGCCGGCTCAGCGAGCTGTAGCCGGTGCCGAAGTCGTCGACGACGAGGCTGCAGCCCATGTCCTGGAGGGCTGCGACGTTGACGGCCGTGGCCAGCGGGTCCGCGATGATCTGTGACTCGGTGATCTCGAGGAACAGCCGGTCGGCGGCGATGCCGGCACCGGACACCGCGTCGGCGATGGCTTCGACCAGTCCCGCGTCACTGAGCTGGCTGCCGGCGACGTTGACGAACATCGCCTCCGGGGCGTCCGCCCCCAGCTCTGCGTCCCAGCCGGCGAGCTGGCAGCAGGCCGTCTCGAACAGCCACCGTGCCATCAGCGGCAGCAGGTCGCTGTCCTCCGCGACGTGGATGAACTCCGCTGCGGACACCAGCCCGCGCTCGGGGTGCTGCCAGCGCAGCAGCGCCTCGACGGCGTGGATCGACCCGGCGTTGAGGTCGCGGATCGGTTGGTAGTGCAGCAGCAGCTGCCCGCGGTCCACCGCGCTGCGCAGCTCCTGCTCGAGGCTCTGCCGGCGCACCGTCGCGGTGTACGCGTCGTCGTCGAAGAGCTCGAAGCGGCCTCGGCCGCGTTGCTTGGCCCGGTACATGGCGGCATCGGCGTGGGCCACCAGGACATCCGGGGTTGTCTGGCTGGTGGCACTGACGGCGATGCCGATGCTGGCGCAGATCTCGATCCGCCGCCCGGAGTGCACGAACGGCGACCGCATGGCCGCCAGGATCCGCTCGGCCACGACCACTGACTCGGCCGGGTGGTCGACCTCCTCGAGCAGTACGGCGAACTCGTCGCCGCCGAGTCTCGCGACCACGTCACTCGGCCGTACGGCAGCCCGCAGCCGGGTCGAGAACTCCGCAAGCACGGCGTCTCCGGTGAGGTGCCCGAAGGTGTCGTTGACGTACTTCAGCCGGTCGAGGTCGAGGAACAGCACGACCGCCTGCTGGCCGTCGGTGCGCGGCAGCCGGTGCAGCGCCCGCTCGAGGTGGCTCAGGAACACGGTCCGGGTGCCGAGCTCGGTCAGCGGGTCATGGGTGGCGCGATGGGCGAGCAGCTCCTCGACCCGGTGTTGCTCGGTGAGGTCGATCAGCTGGCACGACAGCAG
>JAWWOM010000363.1:0-6928 GCA_033851655.1 Frankiales bacterium | reverse complement strand
TCGGCGGCATCCTCGGGGCCGGCGTCATGTTCGTCGAGCTGCAGCACGCCCGGCGCGCGATCCCGGAGCGGACCGACGCCCCCGTGACAGGCGGTGACTTCGGCCGGGAGGACCGCCGGCCGCTGCGGCTCACGATGGTCGGCGACTCCTCGGCGGCAGGCGTCGGCTGTGACACCGACGAGCAGACCCCTGGCCTGCTGCTGACGCGGGCACTCGTCGATCGTGGCTATCGGGTCCACCTCGAGGTCGTGGCCGTCTCCGGCTCGCGCAGCGCGGATCTCGCGGCGCAGATCTCCCGGACCCTGCTCTCGCCGCCGGACATCGCCGTGATCTGCATCGGTGCCAACGACGTCACCCACTTCGTGCCCGCCGACATCGCCGCTCCGATGCTCGGGGACGCGGTCAGCCGGCTGCGCGACGCTGGCGTCGGCGTTCTGGTCGCCACCTGCCCGGACCTCGGTACGGTACGGCCGGTGCCGCAGCCCCTGCGTACGGTCGGCCACCACCTGTCCCGGCGGATGGCCCGGCTGCAGACCCGCGAGGTCCTGCTCTGCGGCGGGCTGCCGGTCGACATCGGGAGGGCGCTCGGCCCCAGCTTCCGGCAGGGCGGCGAGCTGTTCTGCGAGGACCGTTTCCACCCATCACCTCGCGGCTACCAGGCGCTCGTCGCGGCGCTGCTCGAACCGCTGGACACCCTGCTGCCGCGATGATCGGGCCACGAAACCGGCCCCAACCCGACCCGCTGCCCAGCGCCGAGGCGTAGCGTGCAGGGCGTGAACGCACCGCAGCGCGCCGCCAGGTCCCTCGCCGCGACCTCGGTCGGCCTGACAGCAGGCACCCTCGTCCTGCTCGCCGTCGAGGCCGTCCTCGCCCGCACCCGTCCCTACCTCACGCCCGACAGCGCACCGCCGATCGAAGGCTCGTTCGGCGACCCCGACGACATCCCGCTGCGCCTGGCGATCGTCGGCGACTCGACGGCTGCCGGCGTGGGGGTCGAGCTCACCGAGGACACCGTCGGGGCTCAGGTCGCCGCCGCGATCGCCACCGACCGCCGGGTGATCCTGACCAGTGTCGCGATCGCCGGGTCCCGTACGGGCGACCTCGGTCCGCAGGTCTCAAGGGCGCTGCTCGGCCGGCCCGACGTCGTGCTGATGCTGATCGGCGCCAACGACGCGACCCACGTCACCCCGCTGGCCCGGGTCCTCGCCCACCAGGCGACCGCCGTCGCCCGGTTGCGCGCCGAGGGGGTGGCGGTGGTCGTCGGCACCTGCCCCGACATGGGGGCCCGCAACTTCCTGCCCCCGCTGCGCCAGGTCGTGGCGTGGCAGGGCCGCAGGGTGGCCCGGGTCCAGGACCTGGCCGTGCGTGAGGCGAACGGTGACTCTGTACCGCTCGGCCTGATCTGCGGCCCCCAGTTTCGCGCTGACCCGGAGGCCTTGTCGGAGGACGGCTTCCATCCCTCGGCCTACGGCTACCGGCTGTGGACCGAGGCGCTGCTGCCCACCGTCCAGCGGGCGGTGGCCGTACAGACCACGCGCTGACCCTGGGCGGAGGCCTCAACCGGCGGGGCAGCGCCCACGGAGCAGGGCGACCAGGTCGCCTTCGCCGAGAATCCGGACCGCGTCGCCCTTGGGCAGTGACCCGTCCAGGTCGAACCGGTGCAGCACGATCTCGCCGAGGACGAACCGCGCATGAGCAGGGTCGCCCTCAGAGCTCAGCGCCCGCAGGGCGTCTGCGCCCACCACGGCCAGCTGGTCTCCGAGCAGCACGTCCTCGAACCGGCGGGGGAACCCGTGGGAGGAGTCGGCCACCAGCACCAGCTCCCGTACGAGGTGGTGGATGGCGTCGGCCCTGGTCGGGAACGGTGGCACGGAGCCGGTCGCGAGCCGGCGCGCTCCGATGCTGCGCAGCCGGGAGACGAGCCGGGCCAGCTCCTGCGCGGCGAGCTCTGGCGTGTCCACCGGGCGAGGCTACCGGCCCGGTCCCCGGCTAGTCCTCGGCGCAGTCGAAGCAGTCCGGCTGGCCGCAGCCGTGGAACAGCGAGACGCCGAGGATCTCGCGCATGTGGTCGAGGACGGCGCGGTCGGGGTCGTCCCACGGGTCCGGCGCCTTCTCAGCGCGCGCACTCGCCGGCAACCTCAGCTCCGCCCACTTGTTCACGAGTAGGGAATCGTCCACGTGGCGCCGAGCGGACACCGCCGTACGGAACGACACGAATCGGCCATTCAGCCCACAGCGGCCTCCACCGGATGGCCGACTGTGCCCCCGGAGGGACTCGAACCCTCACTGTGACCCTTTTAAGGGGCCTGTCTCTGCCGGTTGGACTACGGGGGCTCTGCAGCTGTCAGAGGTAAAGCTTCCGCTGGAAGATAGCGTGCGCCCCCGCCACCCGGTCCAGGAAGAGCAGCCCGGCGAGGTGGTCGAGCTCGTGCTGGAACGCCCGCGCCTCGAAGGCGTCCGCCTCGTACGTCCTCAGCTCCGCGGTCCCGGGCACCGTGCCGCGGACCACCACCCGGCGGAAGCGCGCCACGTCCCCGGTCAGGTCGGGGACCGACTGGCAGCCCTCGCGGCCGATCTTGGGATGCTCGCCGGAGACCAGCTCGGGGTTGGCGAGCACCACCAGCCCGGCAGCCGATCTCGCCTTGGGATGGCCGGTCACGTCGAGGCAGAACACCCGTCGGCCGTCCCCGATCTGGGGGGCCGCCAGGCCGACGCAGCCGGGGTGGGCGCGCATCGTCTCGACCAGGTCCGCCGCCAGGGCGACCACGGACGGGTCGCGGGGGTCGACGTCGTGCGACCGCCGGCTCAGCACCTTCTCCGGCGCCAGGACCACCCCGCGTACGGTCACAGCAGGTCCGGGTCAGCCGCCCGTACGGTGACGTCGACACCCAGCTCCTCAGCGGCGGCGTCCAGCGACGCCCGCAATGCCTCCAGGTCGACCTGGAGCGGGACGTCGACGTCGGCCACCACCACGTACAGGTCCCCGCTGAGTCGCGTGGTCAGGTCGGTGACATTGCCGCCGTACGAGGCGATCACGCCCATCACCCGGGACACTATGCCGGGTCGGTCAGCGCCGTGGACCGAGACGACGTACGGCGCCCCGGTCGCCGTGTGACCTGGCGCGACGGTGACCTCGCCGACGAACGCTGCCAGCCCGAGTGCCCCCGTGGCAGGCTCGAGCGCCCGGCGAACGGCGTCCTCGCCGGCGTCGACGGAGACGATCAGGGACATCGCGAAGTGGCCGCCCAGGATCGTCATCGAGGAGTCCTCGAGGTTGCCGCCGACCTGGGCCAGCGCTCCGGTCACGGCGGCGATGATGCCAGGGCGGTCCACGCCGATGACGGTGACCGCGAGCAGGCTCATGCGCGCTTGCGGGGCGCCCGTACGGCCGCGGTCTTGGCCGGCACGGTCTTGGCTCCCGGCGCGGGTGCGGTCGACGCCGGCAGCTCGGCGGCCTCGGCGAATGCCCGCTTGGGGTCCGCGAACGAGCCGAGCGAGACGATCTCGCGGCGGAAGAACAGCGCCAGCGTCCAGTCGGCCATGACCCGGGTCTTGCGGTTGAGGGTCGGCACCCGGGCCAGGTGGTAGGACCGGTGCATGAACCAGGCGGCCAGCCCGGTCAGCTTGACGCCGTAGATCTCGGCCACGCCCTTGTGCAGGCCGAGGCTCGCGACCGACCCGGCGTAGGCGTGCCGGTAGGGCAGCAGCGGCTGCCCCCGCAGCGAGCGGATCAGGTTGTCGGCGAGGTGCTTGGCCTGGCGTACGGCGTGCTGGGCGCTCGGCCCGGTCGTGGCGCCGGTCTCCTCCTTGGTGAGGTCCGGCACGGCGGCGCTGTCCCCGGCCGCCCAGGCGGAGTCGACGCCGTCGACGGTGAGCTCGGCGGTCGCCTTGAGCCGGCCCTTGTCGTCCAGCGGCAGGTCGGTCCGACCGAGCACCGGGTTGGGCTTGACCCCGGCGGTCCAGACGATCGTCTCGCAGTCGTACTCGGTGCCGTCGTCGAGCACCACGTGGCCGTCCACCATCGACTCGACCCGGGTCTTGAGCTTGACCTCGATGCCGCGCTGCTGGAGCTGGTCGATGGTGTAGCCGCCCATCTGCAGGCTGACCTCCGGCAGGATCCGGGTGGTCGCCTCGACCAGCACCCAGCGCATGTCGGAGGCCTCGAGGCCGTTGTAGAACCGGATCGCGTCGCGGGCCATGTCCTCGAGCTCGGCGAGACACTCGATGCCGGCGTAGCCGCCGCCGATCACGGTGAAGGTCAGTGCCCGCCGGCGCAGCTCGCGGTCGTGCGTGCTCGCCGCGATGTCCAGACGGGTCAGGACGTGGTTGCGCAGGAAGATCGCCTCGGCCACGCTCTTGAACCCGATGCCCTGCTCGCGCAGGCCGGGGATCGGCAGGGTCCGCGCGATCGACCCGGGCGCCATCACCAGGATGTCGTAGCTGAGCTCGCGGGGCTCACCCTCGAGCGGCACGAAGGTCGCGGTCTTGCCGGCATGGTTCACGGCCGAGATCCGCCCGGACAGCACCTGGCACTTCGGCAGCACCCGGCGCAGCGGCACCACCACGTGCCGGGGCTCGAGGTTGCCCGCGGCCGCCTCCGGCAGGAACGGCTGGTAGGTCATGTACGAGTTCGGCTCGACGATCGTGATGGTGGCCTCGCCCGGCTTGAGCTTGCGCTGCAGCCGGAAGGCCGTGTACATCCCGACGTAGCCACCGCCGACGATCAGGATGTGCGGACGTTGAGTGGTCGCCATGCGATCGACCCTACCCGCAGCGAAGATCGCGATCCCTCATGACCTCCGGCGGACCCCGTACCCGAAATGTCCGCTGCCGGCCCGGGGTGGCGACCGGCTGCCCTGCGTCGATAGCGGCGCTATCGACGGAAGCGGGACCGCCAACCGGCGATAGCGGCGCTATCGACGCGAAACGACGGCCGGGCTAGAGCGACGGGAGGCCGGCCAGGGTACGGGCGCGGCTGAAGACGTCGTCGAGCATCGGTTCGGTCAGCCTGCCGGTGAACGTGTTCTGCTGCGACGGGTGGAAGCAGCCCACCACCGTCAGCCCGGCCAGGGCCACCTCGACGCCGTGGCCGAACCGCGGCCGGGGCACCGGCAAGGTGAACCCGAGCGAGGTGAGCACCGGCCACAGCGCCTGCCAGCCGAACCCGCCGAGCACCACGACGACCCGCAGCGTCGGCGCCAGCAGGGCCAGCTCCCGGGCCAGCCACGGCCGGCAGGTGTCGCGTTCGGCGGGCGTCGGGGCGTTCAACGGCGGCGCGCACCGTACGGCCGCCATCATCCTGGTGTCGATCAGCCGCTGACCGTCAGCAGCGGTCACCGACGTCGGCTGCACCGCGAGGCCGGCCCGGAACAACGCCGCGAACAGCCAGTCGCCGCTGCGGTCACCGGTGAAGACCCGGCCGGTACGGTTGCCGCCGTGGGCCGCCGGCGCCAGGCCGAGGACCGCGATCGAGGCGTCAGCGGGCCCGAAGCCGGTGACCGGCCGGCCCCAGTACTCCTCGCCGACGAACGACGCGCGCTTGACCACCGCCACCTGCTCGCGCCAGGCGACCAACCGCGGGCAGGCCCGGCAGACCGACATGCAGGCGTCGCCGGCCGCCAGGTCGGGAGCGGCGGCCGCGAGGCGCTGGACGTCGACCGCCGACCGCGCCACGGGGGTGTCAGGGCCGGCGAGGTCGCCCGGCCAGCCGCTGCCGGGGGCGACCGGCCCCGCGACGAACGACGTCAGCGGACGCGGTCGTTCAGGAAGGCGACGGTCCGCTCCCAGGCGAGTGCCGCGGCCTCCGGTGCGTAGACCTCCGGCCGGGTGTCGTTGAAGAACGCGTGGTCGGTGCCGGGGTACTCGTACGCGGAGAAGTCCCCGCCGGCACCCTCGATCGCCTGCTCGGCGGCCAGGATGCTCGGACCGTTGATGCCGCCCTCGTGCTCGTCGGCGTGGAGCAGGGCCGCCTTGCCCCGGTAGCGGCTCCACTCCGGGCTCATCCGCTCCCACGGTATCGCCGGGTAGAAGCCGACGGTGGCGACGATCTTGTCGGACAGCGTTGCCGACCACAGGGCGAGGCTGCCCCCCATGCAGAAGCCGACCACACCGATGCCCTGGCCGGCGGTCGACTCGTGCTCGGCCAGGTAGTCAGCAGCCGCCACGATGTCCTCGGCTGCGTGGTCCATCGCCATGCCCATCATCATCTTCTCGGCCTCGTTCGGCTCGCGGGTCTCCTTGCCGTGGTAGAGGTCCGGGGCCAGCACCACGAAGCCCTCCGCGGCGAAGCGGTCCGCCACGTCCCGGATGTGCGCGTTCATCCCCCACCACTCCTGGATCACGACTATGCCCGGGCCCGTACCCGACGCCGGCTTGGCGAGGTATCCCGGCGCATCGACCCCGAAGCTGACCATTCCTGCGTCATCCGTCATGGCGTGCCCTCTCTCCTCGGTAGCCCGGAGCCAATCACATCCCGGTCGAAAGTGGCAGCCCCCGTACGAACTCTCTGCGGCGGCCTTCCGGCGGTTCGGAGCAGCGCCGGTTGCTCCGTACGGACCCGTCCCACCGGCAGCGATACCGGTGCAAACTCGACGCCGATCCGGACATCCGGTGCCGAAGCCGACCAGATCCTCCGCCGCGTCCGGGCAGACCGAACCCGGACACGGTAGGCAATCGGGTGCTTACAGAACGTGACAACGCCCTGACACTCATGGAGATCGCCGAACCAGGAGGGGACCGTTCATGCAGGCACTGGGCGTCAGTTGGGGCGACCGCAAGGGTCGCCGTCGTGCAGCCGCGGCCGTGGTCACGGCCACGGCCCTGCTCGTCCCGAGCTCGGCCGGCCAGGCCGGCGCCGCGCACTCCTCGGTGCTGCAGCAGGTCATCGTGCAGGCGGTCCCCGGGGCCGTCGCCAAGGCCGAGCAGGCCG
>JAWWOM010000356.1:0-12735 GCA_033851655.1 Frankiales bacterium | reverse complement strand
CTGAGCTGCTCTACATCGGAGCGATGTTCCATGATCTCGGCCTGAACGAGCGATTCCGCAGCAGCGGCCGGCGCTTCGAGGTGGACGGCGCCGACGAGGCGCGCCGCTTCCTGCAGGGCCATGGCGTCCCCGAGGACAGCATTCGCAGGGTCTGGACCGCCATCGCGCTGCACACCACGCCGGCTATTCCGGAGTTCATGGAACCCGAGGTCGCACTGGTCACCGCTGGGGTCGAGTACGACGTTCTCGGCATCGGCGACCACGACATCAGCGATGCCAACCGCGCCGAGATCACCGCCCTGCACCCCCGCCCGGGCTTCAAGCGCAGCATCCTTCAGGCGTTCACCGAAGGCATTGCGCCCAAGCCGGAGACGGCGTTCGGCAACGTTAAAGCGGACGTCCTCGAGCGATTCGTCCCCGGCTATCAGCGCGCCAACTTCGTAGACATCATCGAGAACTCCGAGTGGCCGGAGTAGGCGCCAGGTGCGCTTACTGAATCGGGCCCTAGGCGTAGACCAGAAACGGTTGCATCAGCTTGCCGACGAACAGGCCGCGCTTCGCCGCCTGGCCACGCTGGTAGCTCGCGGCGCGCCACCGGCCGAGGTGTTCTCGGCGGTCGCCGAGGAAATTCGCCAACTGATCGGCGCGGACGATGCCGCCGTAGCGCGCTTCGAGCCGGGCGGGGCCTGGGTCGTAGTCGTCGGCCGGGTGGGAGGGGATCCGGTCACATGGCCGGTCGGTACACGTCTGGAACTCCGCGACTACCTTGCCCCGGCGGCGGTGTGGCGCACCGGCCGCTCCGCTCTGGTCGACCAGGAGCAGTGGAGCAGCGTGTCGGACCCGGTCGCCGACAGCCTGCGCGTGCTGGGGATCCGGTCGATGGTGGCGAGCCCGATCACCGTCGAAGGCCGGCTGTGGGGCGTGATAACGGCCCTGACGATGCGCGGGCCGTTTCCTTCGGGCACCGCCGACCGGATGGCGGACCTCGTGGCGCTCGCCGCGACGGCGATCACCGCCGGCTGGGCTGAGCAGGAACTACGCGAACTCGCCGATACCCAGGCGGCACTGCGGCGCCTGGCCACCCTGGTCGCGCGGGGAGCACCGCCCGAGGTCGTGTTCGCGGGCGCGACCAGGGAGGCGCTGCGGCATTCCGGAAATGGCACCGCCAGGATGATCCGGTTCGAGCTCGACGGAACGGCGACGCTCGTCGCCAATGAAGGCGCGACAGCCCCCGACGTGCGGGTAGGGGAACGCTGGGTGGGCTACCCGCCGAACGGGCTGACCGCGACGGTCTGGCGTACCGGCCGGGCCGCTCGCGTCGATGACTACAGCGCTATTGAGGGCGGGGAGGCCACGCTCCACGAGGGCATCCGGTCCGCGGTCGCCGTGCCGATACACGTCGACGGCCGCCTGTGGGGAATGATCGCCGTCGGGCCTGGGCCACTGCCGCCCGACCTCGAGCAGCGGATGGCGGAGTTCACCGACCTGGTCGCCACCGCGGTCGCGAACGCGCAGAACCGGGCCGAGCTGATCACCTCCCGGGCGCGGATCGTCGCGGCATCCGACGAGGTCCGCAGGCGGATCGAGCGGGACCTGCACGACGGCGCACAGCAAAGTCTGCTCGCGTTGGCACTGCGGCTGCGTTCGGTGGGACCACCCAGTGACGAGATCTCTGCCGAGATTACGGACGTGGCCGCTGGGCTCATGGAGGTGATCGATGAGCTCCACGAGATCTGCCGGGGCATACACCCCGCCATCCTGTCCAGCGCAGGCTTGCGGCCGGCGCTGAGAGCGCTCGGGCGCCGCTCGGCCGTCCCGGTGGACATGGACGTGCGCATCCAAGGCCGGCTTCCCGAGCCAGTCGAGGTTGGCGCCTACTACGTCGTCTCGGAGATGCTCACCAACGCAGCGAAGCACGCGCACGCCTCGCTCGTCGAGGTGGAGGCGCAAGCCTCCGACGGCACGCTGCAGGTCTGGGTGCGTGACGACGGTGTAGGGGGCGCCGACCCAGCACGGGGCTCAGGGCTGGTCGGGCTGCAGGACCGCATCGAGGCCCTCGGCGGCACTTTCTCCATGCACAGCCCAGTTGGTGGTGGCACGACAGTGCGATGCGAGCTTCCGGTTTTGGCTGCGGCCGACCAGCCGGATACGGGCCCGGGCGGGTAGCCGAGGCCCGGGCCGACCAGGTGGGCCAACACGGGGCGTTGCTAAATGTCAACTCCGGTGATGTTGGCGCTCTTCCCAGGTCCGAGAACCGGCGATAGGGAGCGCCCGAAGCGGGGCGCGCCCTTGACAATGATCTCCGAACTACCCGATTGCGGACGCGATCGCGTTGCAGTACACCGTGAAGTCGCCCGCGAACGGGTGCGGACCGTGCTCGATCACCTGCTCGCTGAGGAAGTTCCCCTGGGAATCGACTGTGACCACGATCGAGAGGTACCCCACGTCTTTCACCAAGGTGTCGCTGTGAGAGGTGTAGACCCGCACGGGCATCCCAGTCAGGGTATCGGTGAAGGTGATGGTGCCGTCTGGGTTGACCACTCCGGAAGGGGTGAAAGCGTCCCGGCTCGCGTTGGCCACGTACACCACCTTGCCGTTTGCCTGATTGGTCAAGGTGCTCACGACGTGGGATACGTCCTGAACCGCGACGTTTCCGGACCTGTCGACGAAGACCTGCGTCGTGTCCGTCCCTTGAATCACGGAGTTCACCGTGAACCCGCATTGATCGATATTGGTCAACGAGACATTGACCTTGGTGTGAACCACCTGGGGCGCGGCGGCTCCAGCTGGGACGGCTGCCAGGGTCGTGATGGCGAGGCCGGCAGAACCGAGAGACAGCTGGAGCGCACTTCGCTTGATTCGCTTCATCTCTCCACCTTCCGTGAAGGCATCGGCACGTGGCCGCGATCTACGACGCGACTAAGGCCGGCCTAAGCCTCCTCGGCGCCTCAGACCCGGTCAAGAGGAGAAATCGGGCACGCGCAGGCAAAGCCTCCCTGCCCCACTTGACTTGAGTGAGCAAACGCAACTCGCGTCACCTTGCCGCGCGGCTTGCCGGTCCAAATTCAACGCCGACCATTGCTCGCGCAGCTGATTTCCCGATGCCTCAGGTGAGGCGTTGCTCCAGCGGCAGCCGTACGGAGAACGTGGTGCCCTTGGTGCTGGTGACGAACGTGACCGAACCGTGGTGCCGGCGCTCGACGATCCGGCGGACGGTCTCGAGACCCAGGCCGCTGCCCTCACCAGGGCCCTTGGTGGTGAAGAAGGCCTCGAACACGTGCGGCTGGGCCTCCTCGGGGATGCCGTGCCCGGTGTCACCGACCTCGACGAGCAGGTGGTCGTCGTCGACGGCGATCCGCAGCCGCAGCGTCCCCGTGCCCTCCATGGCCGCGACCGCGTTGTCGATGAGGTTGGTCCACACCTGGTTGAGCTCGCCGGGATAGGCCGGAACCTTGGGCAGGTCGGCCGCATAGTCGCGCTGCACGGTGACCCCGGCCAGCTTGTGCCCCAGCATCGTCACCGTGCTGTCCAGACCGACGTGGACGTCGACATCCTGGACCGACGCGGTGTCCAGGTAGGAGTACTGCTTGACTGCGCCGACCAGCGTGCTGATCCGCCCGGTGGCGTCCTGGATCTCGTCCATCAGTTGCTCGGCCTCGAGGGTGTACGCAAGCCAGCGCAGGGCTCCGTCCCGCTTCTCACCCTCACCGACCGCGTCGATCACCCCCTCCAGCCAGTCGACACCGAGGCCGGCCGAGGCATAGATCGGCGCCAGGTCCAAGCCGCCGGAGACGCCGAGCGCGTCGAGCCGGTCGATCAGCTCGTCCTCGAGGTCCGCCTCCTCCAACGAGGTCAACGGCGGCCGGTCGCCGGCAGCCCGGTCGACCACCTCCTGCTGCAGCTTGACCAGCAGCTGCAGCGAGTCCGGCGAGATCCGGCCCTCGGCGATCATCGCGAGCTTGCCGCGCATGTCGGACACCCGGCGGCGCAGCTGACTGGTCGCCCGGGACGCTGCAGCCGCCGGGTTGTTCAGCTCGTGACCGAGGTTGGCGGACAAGGCACCGAGCCGGGCCAGGTGCTCCCGTTCGCGCAGCGTGCCCTCGCTGTTGCGGATGCCGAGGTAGAGCCCGTCCAGCAGGTGTACGGCCATCGGGAAGTACTGGCGCATGAACCGGGCGAAGTCCGGCGCGCCGATGCACAGGAAGCTGCTCGGCGCTGAGACCTGCAGCGAGTTGACGTACCTCGGGTCCTCCTCCTCGACGTAGGCGCGGGTGGCCCCGGCGTAGGAGCCTCGGTAGTCGGTCTCGACCAGGACCACGTCCTCGCGGCCGGCCCGGCGCATCAGTCGCAGCGACCCCTTGAGCAGCACGATGAAGTACTCGGCCGGCTCGCCCTCGCGGAAGACCCAGGCACCGGCGTCGAAGGTCCGCCGCTCGCTGTGCTCGGAGATGAAGGCCAGCTGCTCGTCGGAGAGTGCCTCGAACAGGAAGAGCGTGCGCAGCTCGTCCACGGGAACGGTGCTCATGTCGCCTCCGCGAGGTAGCGGTGGATCAAGGTGACCGCCAGCGCACCTTCGCCGACCGCTGACGCGACCCGCTTGACCGACTCGGCCCTCACGTCCCCGGCCACGAAGATGCCCGGCACGGAGGACTCGAGCAGGTAGGGGTCCCTGGCCAGCGGCCAGCCCGGCGGCGGGCGTTGCTCGTCGTCGAGCAGATCGGGCCCGGTGAGCACGAAGCCCCTGCCGTCGCGGCGGACGTCGTCCCCGAGCCACTCGGTACGCGGCAGCGCTCCGATGAAGACGAACAACCACTGAGCATCGACCGTACGGGACACGTCGGCCACGTTGTCGCGCAGCGTCAGCCGTACCAGGTGCTCGCTGCCCTCACCCGCGGCGACCTCGGTGCAGACGAGCACCTCGATCAGCGGGTCCGCCTCGATCCGGGCGACGAGGTACTCCGACATGGAGGCGCGGATGTCCTTGCTCCGGCACACCAGGAAGACCTTGCTGGCGTAGCGGGAGAAGAACAGCGCCGCCTGGCCGGCCGAGTTGGCCGCGCCGACGATGTAGACGTCCTGACCCTTGGCGTTGACCGCCTCGTGCGCAGCAGCCCCGTAGTAAACGCCACGGCCGGAGAGCTCGGCCAGTCCGGGCGCGGTGAGCCGGTTGTAGGACACCCCGGTCGCCAGCACCACCGCGTGGGCCGTCACCTCGCTCTCGTCGGCGAACCGGACCACCTTGCCCTCGCCGTTCGCCTCGATCCGGGTGCACTCGGCGGTGGTCAGGATCTCCACCTCGAACCGGACCGCCTGGTCCCGTGCCCGCTGCGCCAGCTCGGCGCCGGAGAGCCCGTTCGGGAAGCCGAGGTAGTTCTCGATCCGGCTGCTCTGGCCGGCTTGGCCGCCGGTCGCCTCCTGCTCGACCAGCAGCGTGCGCAGCCCCTCGCTGGCGGCGTAGACGGCTGAGCCGAGCCCCGCCGGGCCGCCGCCGATCACGACGACGTCGTAGAAGGGACTGCCGGCCGTGGTCGCCAGCCCGACCGCCCTGGCCAGCTCAGGCGGCGTGGCAGACCGGATCACGGTGCCGTCCGGCATGAACGCGACCGGCAGGACCGAGGTGTCCTCCTCGAGCCCCGCGGCCCGCAGCAGCCGGTGCGCCGGCTCGGCCCGCAGGTCGAGGTGACGGTACGGGACCTGGTTGCGGGCCAGGAACTCCTTGGCCTGCTGCGTTTCTGCCGACCACTGGTGCCCCACCAGGGTCACCCCGCTGAACGAGGGGGCGGCGGCCCGGGACCACTCCTCGAGCAGGTCGTCCAGGGGCGGGTAGAGCTTGTCCTCCGGCGGATCCCACGGCTTGAGCAGGTAGCGGTCGAGGTCGATGTCGTTGATGGCGCGGATGGCCGCGTCGGTGTCGGCGTAGGCGGTCAACAGCACCCGCTTGGCCCTCGGCGCGATGTCCATCGCCTGCTCGAGGAACTCGACACCGGTCATCCCCGGCATCCGGTGGTCGGCCAGCAGCAGGGCCACCTGCTCTCCTCGTACGGTCAGCTCGCGCAGGGTGTCCAGGGCGTCCGGACCGGACTCGGCGCGGACGATGCGGTAGTGCTCGCCGTACTGCCGGCGCAGGTCCCTGGCGAGGGCGCGGCCCACCGCTGGGTCGTCGTCGACCGAGACGATCGCCGGGCGCGACGGGGAATCGGTCACGACTCACCTCCGGAGGCAGTGGTCACGGCGCTTCGCCACGGCCGCCACGGCGACCGCGGGTAGGAGGAGTCGTCGGCCTGCGCGACCAGCGCCCGGGCCTTCGCCTGCCGTACGGCCGTGGTCAGCGCGTCGATGTCGTAGGCACCGTAGTGCCGCTGGCCGTTGATGAAGAACGTCGGTGTGCCGGAGACTCCGCTGAGCCCGGCCGAGTCGAGGTCCTCGTCCACCCGCCGCTTGGTCACCCGCTTCTTCAGGGCCTGCTGGAACTTCACCCGGTCCAGCCCGATCGACTCGGCGTGCCCGGCGAGCTCCTCCGGCCGCAGGTGGTCCTGGTTGACCAGCAGCAGGTCGTGCAGCTCCCAGAACTTGCCGTGGTGGGCGGCGATCTCGGTCGCCTCGGCAGCCAGCTCGGCTCGCGGGTGCACATCGGTGAGCGGCAGGTGCCGCCAGACGTAACGGACCTCGCCGTACTCCCGGAGCAGCTCGCGGACGACCGACTCCGCCTGCCCGCAGTAGGGGCACTCGAAGTCGCCGTACTCCACCACGGTCACCAGCGACTCGGCCGGCCCCCTGATGTGGTCACGGTCGGGGTCGACCGGGACCGCCAGGTCGACGATGGACTCGGCGGTGCCGAGCAGGACCCGGTTGCGGGTACGGACCGGCAGCATCTCCGTCAGCCGGAAGACGACGAAGGCGGCGAGGGAGGCGACCAGCGCTGCTGACAGGACGCCGAGCTTGGCCTCCTGGAGCTGGGCGCCCGTGAAGGCGAGGGTGGCGATGAGGATCGAGACGGTGAAGCCGATGCCGGCCACGGCGCCGCCGCCGGCGACGGCCGCCCAGCCGACCGGCGGCCGCAGCCGGCCCCGGCTGATCTTGGTGACCAGCCAGGAGAACGTGACGACACCGATCGGCTTGCCGACGACATAGCCGATGAGCACGCCGAGGGTGATCGGGGAGGTGTACGCGCGGGACAGGAAGGCGCCGTTGATCGCGATACCGGCGTTGCCGAGGGCGAACACCGGCACGATGACAAAGCTCGTCCACGGGTGGAACCGCTGCTGCAGCCGGTCGTTGGGCGACAAGGTGGCGGCGAGACCGGCGGACGCGGCTCTGGCCAGCTCAGGCGTCGGCTGCTCGCGGAACAACCGGAACAGCCCGGTGGCCTGCTCGAGGTCCTCCCGGGCCGGCGCGTAGGCCGACGTGAGCATGCCCATGGCCAGCCCCACGGCGACGGGGTCGATGCCGGAGGCGTGCACGGCGACCCAGGCGGCAGTGCCGCCGACCAGGTAGAACAGCCCCCTGTGGACCTTGAGGAAGACCCCGGCCCCGATCACGCCCATGATCAAGGCGGCGGCCAGCAACGGAACCGTCTTGAGGTCGCTGCTGTAGAAGAACGCGATGGCCAACAGCGAGACCAGGTCGTCGACCACCAGGACGGTGAGCAGGAAGACCCGTACCCGGTCCGGCAGTCCCTTGCCGACCAGGGCGAGCAGGCCGAGTGCGAACGCCGTGTCGCTGGACATCGCCACCCCCCAGCCGTGGGTGGAGGAGCGTCCAGCGTTGATCGCCAGGAAGATCAGGACCGGCACGAGCAGGCCACCCAGGCCGGCCATCATCGGCAGCACGACCCGCCGCCGCTCGCGCAGCTCGCCGAGGTCGAACTCGCGCCGCGCCTCGAGGCCGACGACGAAGAAGAAGAAGGTCATCAGGCCGTTGTTGACCCAGTCCCGTACGGTCTGGGCGAGCTGCCAGTGGCCGACCGACAACGACAACCGGGTGTCCCAGACCGTGTTGTACGACGACCCGTCCACGTTGGCCCAGATCAGCGCGGCGACGATGGCGCCGGCCAGGACCACGGCACTGCCGGACTCGGTACGGATGAAGTTCCGCAGCGGCGACTCGATCCGGTTCGCCCACGTGCTGCGGCCGGAGAACGCTGCAGCCTCGTCCGTCATCGCATCTCCTCCGCCGAGGCCGTCATGGCGCTGGCAGAACGAAAGTACCCGACCGATGCTTCCCCGGGGTGGCCGAGGCCGGGGCGATCAGGACGGGACGACCAGGTCGGCGTACTGCGGGTGCTGCGCTGCGTAGGAGGCGATGAACGGGCACTGCGCCACCACCTGCCGGCCACTTGCCCGTACGAGGTCCAGCGCCCGGCCCGCCAGCGCCTGCCCAATGCCCTGACCCCGCAGCCCCGGGTCGACCTCGGTGTGGGTGAGCACGACGGTGTCGCCGTGGCCGGCCTTGACCCGGTAGACCGCCTTGCCGACGACCGCGCCGTCGACGATGGCCTCGAACCGGCTCTGCCCCGGGTTGTCAGCGACGTCGATCGTGCGTCCGTCGCGTGTGCTGTCCGCCATGCCGGGGATCAACGGTCAGGGCCGCGGGATGTTCCGCAGGTTGGTCCGGGCCAGCTCGAGCATGCCGCCGACGCCGCCGCCGAGCACCGTACGGCCCATCGACAGGGCGAAGCCCTTGGCCTCCTCGGCCGTGATGTGCGGTGGGATCGACAGCGCATTGGGGTCGGTGACGACGTCGAGCAGAGCCGGACCGTCATGGTCGAGCACCTCCCGGAGGGCAGCCCGTAAGTCGCCCGGCTTCTCGACCCGTACGGCGAAGATGCCGGCTCCGCGCGCGATCGCGGCGAACTCGACCGCCTCGTGGTCGGTCTCGAACGGCGGGTCCCCCGCGACCAGCATCTCCAGCCGCACCATGCCGAGGCTGGAGTTGTTGAACACGACCACCTTGACCGGCAGCCGGTGCTGACGCGCGGTGAGCAGCTCGCCCATCAGCATCGCCAGCCCGCCATCGCCAGACATGGAGACGACTTGCCTTGACGGATAAGTGAACTGGGCACCGATCGCCTGCGGCAGCGCGTTGGCCATCGTGCCGTGGACCCACGAGCCGAGCAGTCGACGGCGACCGTTCGGCGTGATGTAGCGGGCTATCCAGGTGCAGCACATGCCGGTGTCCGCGGTGAAGACAGCGTCCTCGGCGGCCTCCTCGTCCAGCACGCGGGCCACGTACTCCGGATGGATCGGCGTCAGGTGCTCGACGTCGCGGGTGTAGGCGGCAACGACCTGCTCGAGGTTCTTGACGGTCTCACCCAGCATCTTGTCCAGGAAAGCCCTGTCCTGCTTGGGTTCCAGCCGCGGCAGCAACGCCTCGATGGTGGCCTTGACGTCCCCGCACACGCCCAGCTCGAGCGGCGTCCGCCGGCCGAGCCGAGCCGGGTCGATGTCGACCTGGATGGTGTTCTGCTGCGGCAGGAAGTCGACGTACGGGAAGTCGGTTCCGAGCAGCAGCAGGACATCAGCCTCGTTGCAGGCATCGAAACAGCCGCCGTAGCCGAGCAGCCCGGACATGCCCACGTCGTACGGGTTGTCCCACTGCAACGACTCCTTGCCCCGGATCGAGTGCCCGACGGGGGCCTTGAGCACCTCGGCCAGCCGGAGCACCTGCTCCCGCGCGCCGGCGCAGCCGATCCCACCGAAGATCGCGACGGTGCTGGCGGCGTTGAGCTTGGCAGCGAGCTGGTCGAGTACGGGACCCGGCGGCGTGGACGGCGACCGGTGCGCAGCAGGAGCGGACGTCCCCGTCTCCTTGACCGCCTCGGCGCCGAGCACGTCGCCGGGCAGCACGAGCACGGCGGCACCACTGAGCCCGACGGCGTGCTGGATCGCGATCCGGGCCAGGCGCGGCATCTGGGACGGCTGGGAGACCAGCTCGCACCAGTGGCTGGCCTGGCCGAACAGCTGCTCGGGGTGGGTCTCCTGGAAGAAGCCGGTACCGATCTGGGCGGCGGGGATGTGCGAGGCGAGGACGAGCACCGGGGCCCCTGACCGGTGCGCATCGAAGACACCCTGGATCAGGTGGGTATTGCCGGGGCCGCAGCTGGCCGCGCACACGGCCAGCCTGCCGGTGAGCTGGGCCTGCGCCGACGCCGCGAAGGCCGCTGCCTCCTCGTTGTGTACGTGCACCCAGTCCAGTCCGCCGTTCGCGGAGCCACCGCTGCGCCGAACGGCATCGGAGAACGAGTTGAGGCTGTCGCCGACGAGGCCGTAGACGTTGGTCACTCCGGCATGGACGAGCACCTCGACCAGCTGGTCCGCCAGGGTCTGCTTGTTGCCGAACACGGTGGCCTCCGTCGGACTGGGTCGGGGTCGCCTGCCCGGCGATCTCCCCACCCATGCCCCGAGCCGCACCGCGACACACCGGGCCGCCTGGTCAGTGCGGAATGGTGCCCACCCACTCGAAGTGGGCGCCGTCGGGGCGCAGGAACCGGCCACCCCAGGCGAACCCGTGCGCCGCCATGATGGAGACCAGGCGCGGATCCTGGTGCGGTGGCGAGCCCAGCGGGTTGGCGGCCACGTTGATGTCGATCGCCATGCCCCAGCTGTGGCTGGACAGCGTGCCGCCGGCGATCACGCGGGCGACCCGTGGGTTCCAGCAGCCGCCCTCGTACTGGAAGTCAGCGGTGTTGATCGTGCTGCCGAGCCCGCGGGCGGTGACCTCCTGCATCGCGGCGATCAGGGACGGCATGATCGCGCGGTTGCAGGTCACGTCGCCGAGCTGGACGACCCGCTTCGCGCTCAGGTGCTCGTGGATCCAGGAGGACTGGGGCACGAAGCTGCCGGTCCCGGCCGGCCGCGACGCGAACTCGCCGAAGTCCAGCTTGGCCTGCAGCTGGGTCAGTACGGTGTCTGCCCCGCTCATGTAACCGTTGGCGGTGTGCGCCTTCACCCTGATCGTCCTGGTGGGCCACGTCGCGTGGGCGACCGAGGTCAGCGCAGCCACCGATCCGGCACCCGCGACCAGCAGGTAGTCGGCGGAGGCGCCAGCCACCAGCGGCAGCACGTGCGGGCTGGTCGCCATCTCGTGGCCACCGATCTGGTGCGCGTCGACGATGGCCGTCACCGTCACCGAACGGCCACCCACCAGCGGGATCCGGCCCCCGATCGAGACCTTGCGCAGCTTGGCCTCCGCCGCGGCGAGCACCACTCCCGTACTCATCGGGCCGGCCAGCCCAGGAACGTCGGCGGCCTGGGCGTAGGAGGCCGGGTCCGCGATCAGGGTGTCGACAGCGATGTCGGGGAATCCGGCCAGGCCGCTGGCAACCATCTCCTCCGCGGAGTAGACCGTCGTCACCGGCCCGGCCACCCGCTTGGTCAGGGCAGTGATCTCCTTGACCGAGAACCCGTGGGTGGCGTAGACGAGCAGCCGGCCGCTGAACAGCGGACCGGCCGCAGCGGGGCTGCCGGTCGGCGCCGCGACAGCCGGGCAGACCCGGCAGCCGGCCGAGGGTGAGGCCGCTGGTGCCGGAGTGGTCGAGGTGCTCACCGACGGCAGCGGCCGCTCGTCGGAGGAGTTGTGGGACGGGGAGCAGCCGGTCGCAACCGCCAGCACCGCGACCGAGGCCCACACCCGCCAGCCCAGGCGGGGGCTAGCCCTTGGCATAGACGGCGTAGAAGTCGCGGGTGGACGGCGTGTCGTAGCGGTTGGCCCGCTTGACCATGTCCGGCAGCAGCAGCCGCTCATCGGTGCCGTTGCCGGCGGCCTGACCGTAGCTGATGAACGTGGTCCAGGCCGGGTTGATGTCCAGCTCCATGGCCCGCTGCGCCCCCGCGCGCTGCAGCAGCTCGGCCAGCGTGGTCTGGGACAACCCGTTGCCCGCGGCGAACACGACGTCCCCGCCGGCCGTGACCCCCACGCCCGTACGCCAGACGAAGGCCCGGTGGGAGATCGTCTGCCCCCAGCGCTCGCCGGAGTTGTCGTTGATCGAGCTCACGACCTTGCCCTTGTCGACCATCAGGATCAGATTCTGCCTGACGCTGGCCACCTGCGGGGTCATGGCGAGGTCGGTGCCCCAGGTGCCGACCTGCACCCGCCCGTCCATGGTGGTCACCATGGATGCTGCGCCGGCCCGCAACGGAGCAACGGTCCGGCCCTCGTCGTAGAAGCCGCCCTTGGCGTCCCCCAGCCGGAAGGCCGAGTTGTACGCGGCGAGCAGGCCGACCCTGCGCGGCCCGGCGAGGTCCGAGGGCAAGGACCAGGGCCCGCCGCCCGGCTGGTCGGTGCCGGGGTGGTAGACGGTCCGCAGCACGTGCTGATTCATCCACACCACGGCGGAAGTGTAGGAGGTGTGGACGTTGTCCGGGCGCAGGTAGGCGACCCGCATCGCCGGCTGCCCGGACACCACGGCCACGGTCTGCCACCTGCCCTCCTGCGGCAGCGGCGGGCTGGCGATGGGGACCACGTCGGCCGGCAGGGCGACCTGCGGCGGCCGGGTCGTCACCGCAGCGCTGCTGGTCGGGGCAACCGGCGGCGCAGTGCTGGTCGGCGGCGCAGTTCTGGCCGGTGCAGTGCTGGCCGCCCCAGTGCTGGTCGGCGCGGCGATCACGGCAGGGGCCGCGGTGGGCTGCAGCAGCGGCGAGTCCGAGGGCGGGGCACCGCCGACCTTGGCCGGGTGCAGCCGGTACTGGAGGTTCTCCGCCCAGGTGACCAGGCCGCCGCCGCCCTGGCTGCGTACCC
>JAWWOM010000345.1:0-3492 GCA_033851655.1 Frankiales bacterium | reverse complement strand
CCAAGGGTGTGCAGGAGAACGTCAACCGGCTGGGCCGGCTGCGGGCGAGCGGTTGGTGGGCCCAGGCGCAGCTGCCCGGCGGGCTGACCCTCTATGACGCCCGGGAGCTGACCAGCACGACTGGCCCCGTCCTGCACCTGTCCTACTCCGACGGCATCTCCACGGTGTCGGTGTTCGAGCAGCGCGGTCGGCTGGCCGGCGACGCCGGGGCCCAGCTGCCGGCCGGCTGGCGCAGTGTCTCCTTGCCGGACGGGCGACGCATCGTCCAGGCGGCCGGGGTTCCCGTACGCGCCGCCTGGCAGGCTCATGACCTGGTCGTCGCCGTGGTCGCCGACGTGCCGACCGGTTCGGTCAGCGCAGTGATCGACGCGCTGCCCTACGGCCCGGCGCCGGCCAAGCACAGCATGGTGGTCAGCAGGGTCAGCCGTGGCCTGGGCCGGATCGCGAACATGCTCGACCCGTTCGGCTGAGCGACCCGTACGCTGTCCTCGAGGAGGTACGGGATCCCGTGTTCGGCATCGGTTGGCCGGAGCTGCTCGCCATCATGGCGATCGGCCTGATCGTCGTCGGGCCGGAGCGCCTGCCCAAGTACGCCGAGGACACCGGGCGGCTGCTGCGCCAGCTGCGCCGCCTGGCGCAGGACGCCACCGTCGATCTCAAGGCCGAGCTGGGGCCCGAGATGGCCGACCTCAACCTCAACGACCTCCGCGACCTGCACCCCAAGCGGATGATGCAGAAGTACCTCTTCGAGGACGACCCCGAGGACGAGGTCGGTGCCGGGGCCGCCGTGCCGGCCGATGCCGAGCCGGTACGCCGAGGCAGTGGCCCCCCGCTTGTCTACGGCGACCCCGCCCCGTACGACACCGACTGCACCTGACGCCTGCGGCGGCCTGACGCCTCGGCGATTACTCAGCAGCACCTGCACCTGCTGGTGCCGCCACCCCACGCGCTCTGCGCTGCCCGCCCGCAGCGGGCACCGCAGACTCTCCCTGGACCGTGACACCGAGCGGTGTTCGGGTCCGAAAGGCTCTGCGCTGCCCGCTCGGGGCGGGCAACGCAGAGTCGATGGGGACAGGAGACCGGCCGAGCTAGTGGCCGGCGCTGGGGGAGGCGGTCGGGGAGATGCCCAGCGAGCGGCCGAGGAGGCCGCGTGCCCGCGAGGACAGCCGCTCGGCGATCGCCCGCAGCTCCTTGGCGGCCGGCGCATCCGGATCGTCGAGGACGAGCGGCCGGCCGGTGTCGCCGCCCTCGCGCAGGCGCAGGTCGATCGGGATCGAGCCGAGCAGCGGCACGTTGGTGCCGGTCGCGCGGGACAGCCCCTCGGCCACGGCCTGGCCGCCGCCGGAGCCGAACACGTCGACCATCTCGCCGCAGTGCGGGCAGGGCAGGCCGGCCATGTTCTCGACCACGCCGGCGATGCTCTGCCGGGTCTGGACGGCGATTGCGCCGGCCCGCTCGGCCACCTCGCGGGCAGCCAGCTGCGGCGTGGTCACCACGATCAGCTCGGCGGTGGGGACCAGCTGGGCGACGGAGATGGCGATGTCACCGGTGCCAGGGGGCAGGTCCATCAGCAGGACGTCGAGGTCGCCCCAGAAGACGTCACCGAGGAACTGCTGGAGCGCCCGGTGCAGCATCGGCCCGCGCCACACGACGGGGGAGTTGCCGGCGGTGAACATGCCGATCGAGATCACCTTCACGCCGTGCGCCGACGGCGGCATGATCATCTGCTCGACCGGCGTCGGTTTGCCGGTGGCGCCGAGCATCCGCGGGATCGAGTGGCCGTAGATGTCAGCGTCGACCACGCCGACCTTGAGGCCGGACGCCGCCATCGCCACGGCCAGGTTGACCGTGACGGAGGACTTGCCCACGCCGCCCTTGCCGGAGGCAACCGCGTAGACCCGGGTCAGGGAGCCGGGCTGGGCGAACGGGATCTCCTTGTCCGGGGTGCCCCCGCGCAGCTGGGTCGACAGGCTCTTGCGCTGGTCGTCGCTCATCACGCCGAGGTCGACCAGCACCGAGGAGATGCCGTCGATGGCGCTCACGGCCGCCGTCACGTCGCGAGTGATCTTGTCGCGCAGCGGGCAGCCGGCGACCGTCAGCAGGATCCGTACGGTGCACGCGCCGTCGGCGGAGATCTCGACCGACTCGACCATGTTGAGGTCGGTGATCGGCTTGTGGATCTCCGGGTCGTCCACCGTGGCGAGCGCGGTCATCACGGCAGGGGACAGCGGGTGGGTGCTCACCACCCCATGCTACGGCTGGCCGGAGAGCGGCGCTGGGGGCGTCAGCTTGGTCAGCAGCCGGGCCAGCTCGGCCAGCTCGACGTCGTCCAGCCGGCTGGTCACGTGGTCGTGGACACCGCGCAGATGGGTGATCGACGCCTCGCGCAGCCGCTGCAGGCCGACCGGGGTGAGCACCGCGAGGGTGCCCCTGGCGTCCTCGGGGCACGGCGCCCGCTCGACCAGACCCTCGCGGACCAGCCGGTCGACCAGCCGGCTCAACCCGCTGCGGGACAGCAGCACCCGATCGGCCAGCTCGATCATCCGCAGTGACCGCTGGTCGGCTTCGGCCAGCTGTACCAGCACGTCGTACGAGGCCAGCGGCAGGTCGTGCTCGGCGGTCAGCTCGGCCTCGAGCCGGCGGGTGAGCTGGGCGTGCGCGATCAGCAACGTCCGCCAGGCGAGCAGCTGCTCAGCCGTCGGCGCCCGTTCGGCGATCTCCGGTGCGATCTCAAATGCTTCGGTCATGTGCTGGCCCCCGAACTCGTTCCCCCTGACCTCATCGTACGAGACCGGGTCGGGGTCGCGCCTACCCGGTGGGACCGGGTGGGGCCGGGATCCCGGCTGGCTCGTCGGCGACCGGCTCGGCCATCGTCCGGCACCACGGGCAGACCCGCCACTCCGGGTCCAGTGGGCGGCTGCAGGACCCGCAGTGCCCGCGGTCGATCGCGGTGGCGCACCAGGGGCAGACCACCATGTCCTCGGCGACGGAACGTTCGCAGCGCCGGCAGGACCGGCCGTCCCCGGCGTCGACGTGGGTGACCCGCAGTACCTCCTCGTACGTCGTCTCGCCACGGCCCGCCTTGGCCAGCCCGGCAGCGCGCAGCGGCAACATGCCGGCGGCGCGGGCGGCGGCCCGCAGTCCCTGCTCGGTAGGCGTGGACAGCAACACCCGGCGCACGGCCGCGGTGATCGGCAACACCTCGAACAGGGCGGTCCGACCGCGGTAGCCGGTGTCGCCGCAGTCGCCGCAGCCGCTGCCGTGCATCGGCGTCGTACCGGCCAGGTCGCCGGCACCCAGACTCAGCAGCTCGAGGGTCCGCGGCGCCGGCTGGTACGGGACGATGCAGCTGCGGCACGGTTTCCGTACCAGCCGCTGGGCGACCACCATGGTCAGCGACGAGGCGACCAGGAACGGCTCCGAGCCCATGTCGACCAGCCGGGTGATGGCGCTGACCGCGTCGTTGGTGTGCAGCGTCGTGAGCACCAGGTG
>JAWWOM010000325.1:0-6237 GCA_033851655.1 Frankiales bacterium | reverse complement strand
GTCCCGTCGGATCAGCACGGTCAGCGCGGCGACGAGCAGACCGGCCGCCAGCCACCAGGCGGGCACACCGACCCCGCCCGGCCAGCCGAACAACAGGTCCGAGGGCCGGGGGTGGGGCAGGTCGAGCACCGGGGAGACCCGGCCGGTGCCCAGGACGAGCAGCCCCGGCTGGGACCACACCCGACCGGTCCACGGCACCAGCAGCAGCACCGGTACGACCAGGACGATCAGGGCGACCAGCAGGAACCGCACCGCATGGGCCGGCCGGCGCAACGCGCTGAGGACGGCGACCCCGAGCACCGACAGGGCTGCCGCCGGCAACAGGTCCGGCGCGAACGCGACCGCGACGGCAAGCAGCAGCCCCGCCCACCAGGCATAACGCCAGCCACCCGGGTGCGTCGCCGCCATGAGGCCACGGGCGGTGGCCCGGACGAGCAGCGGCAGCAGGACGAACGCCACGGCAACGCCGAGCCGGCCGCCGACGATCGCCTCCACGCCGACGGGCAGCAGTGCGTAGGTGGCGCCGGCGTAAGCCCGTACCGCGCGGGAGCGCAGGTGGTCGCGGGTCGCGGCATAGGCGGCGAGACCGGCCAGGGGCACACAACCGAGCAGCAGCACGTCGACGGCGAGCCACACCTTGCCGAGGAACAGGGCGGAGACGAGCGCCAGGACCGGGAGGTAGGGGGCAGCCTCCGCAGTGCTGCCGACGCCGACCGGGTGGAAGCCGGCGAGGTAGGTGTGCCAGAGGTCGGCCGCGCCGGTCGGTGGCGGCAGCAGCCGCCCGCCCGACAAGATGCCCTGGCGGCCGAGCAGGTGCCGTTCCGCGACCAGGGTGACGACGAGCAGGCCGGCGAACAGCAGCAGGCCGGGAGCCAGGAAGAACGCCCGCCAGTCGATGCCCGAGGTGGGCAGGTCGGCCTCGTCCTCGCCTGAGGAGCTCGGCCCGGTCTCGAGCGCGTGCGCGACGGGCGCGACGTAGAGGCCACGGTTGCTGTGCCCGGCGGTCAGCCAGTCGCCGATGTGCTCGCCGACCGCCCGCAGCCGGGACCCCGGCTTGGCCATCAACGGTCTCAGCGAGCTGCGCGGCACCGCGACCATCGCGGCCCGGGAACGGCGGGCGCTGAACAGCGAACCGGTGCTGCGGAGCAGCCGCAGGTAGGCCGCCAGCTCGTCGATCGCCAGCAGTGGCCGGCGGGTCACCAGGAACAGCAGCACCCGCAGCACGGTGGCCAGCGCGAGCCGGGGCAGCCCCAGCGCCAGCGCCACCGGCGAGGCGTTGGCCAGCACCGTGAACATCGCGTTGCGCCGGTCCACCCGCCGCGGGAAGTCCCGGGTGGCCGCCAGCCGCCGGTGCCCGGCAGCAGCTGCCTGCGCGTGGTGAACCACGGCATCGGTGACCACCTCGACCCGGTGGCCGGCGAGGTTGGCCCGCCAGCCGAAGTCCAGGTCGTCGCGGAACAGGGGCAACCGCGGGTCGAACCCGGCCAGGGCGTCCCAGACGTCGCGCCGGACCAGCATCCCGGCGCTGCCGACCGCCAGCACGTCGCGTACGGAGTCGTGCTGGCCCTGGTCGACCTCCCGCCGGTCGAGGCCGGTGTGCCGATGGCCGGCACCGTCGGTGGTGAGGCCAACCTCGAGCAACAGCCGGGGCTGGTCCCAGCCGCGGGCCTTGGCGCCGAGGACGGCAACGCTCGGTGACTCCTCTGCGCGGGTCAGCAGCGCCTCGAGGCAGGTGGGGGCCGGCGCGCAGTCGTCGTGCAGGATCCAGACCCACTCGACCGGCTCACCGTCCTGCGCCCGCGGCCCGTTCGGCGGCATCGGGGCGCCGGCGTAGGCCTCCAGCCCGAGGGCGACGGCAGCGCCGAAGCCGGTTGACCGGTCGGCCCGTACGATCCGGCTGGCCCCGAGGCCGGCGGCGAGGATCTGGACGCTGGCGTCGTGGCTGCCGGTGTCGACCGCGACCGCCCGCTGGGCCGGCCTGGTCTGCGACTCGAGCGCGGCGAGACTGCGCCGCAACCACCGCTCACCGTCGTGGGAGACGAGGACAGCGGTGACCAGGTGGCGCGGAAACGCAGGGCGCAAGCGAGTCGGGCTCAGTGAAGGCATCCGGGGGGCAGGAGGGGCAACGGTCAGGGCTGCGAGACTACGCGACCACCCTGAGCCCCAGAACCGCGTGTGCCCCCGACCGGGCGAGTCGCCGGGTCAGCCGGCGAGGCGCTTGAGCCGGCGCCGCTCCCGCTCGGACAGGCCACCCCAGATGCCGAACCGCTCGTCGTTGGCGAGCGCGTACTCGAGGCAGTCGTCCTTGACGTCACACGAGATGCAGATGCGCTTTGCCTCCCGGGTCGAGCCGCCCTTCTCCGGGAAGAAGGACTCCGGGTCCGTCTGGGCACACAGTGCACGTTCCTGCCAGGACATCTCCTCGGCGATCGGATCCACGTACACCTCGACGGCATTGAGCTCGCTCACAGCGCCTCCTACGACCCTCGCACTCGCGCCGGCTCGCGGCCGGCGGATGTGCGATGTGCTGTGTCACGTGACCGCCGCGGGTGCGACGGCCGTGGACCCAGATGAATGACACGAATGAAATTACACGCGCGTTGGTCCCCGTACGTCAACCGGTTCGGTGGTATTCGCCCTGAAGAATCTTCTGTGAGCGCCTGTCCGGGGGCGCAGCCGGGCCGTCTGATCCCCCGTCGCGGGAGGGAACGGGACGAAAGGATCTTCCGCCGTGAGCGTGGCCGACCGGCCGCCCCGGGCCCCGGTCTAGGGTTTCCCCATGGCCTCGACGACTGACCAGCGCCCCCGGATCGCCGTCCTGGCGGGTGGGATCGGGGGCGCCAGGTACCTGCGCGGGCTGCTCGCGGCGCTGCCGGCCGCCGAGGTCACCGTGGTGGGCAACACCGGTGACGACCTCACCCTGTTCGGGCTGCGGATCTGCCCGGACCTGGACACGGTGATGTACACCCTCGGCGGGGGCAGCAACGAGGAGCAGGGCTGGGGCCGCGCCGACGAGACCTGGTCGGTCAAGCAGGAGCTCGCCGCCTACGGGGCGGAGCCCACCTGGTTCGGCCTCGGCGACCGGGACTTCGCCACCCACATCGTCCGTACCCAGATGCTCGACGCCGGCTATCCGCTCTCGGAGGTGACGGCAGCCCTCTGCCGGCGCTGGCAGCCGGGGCTGACCCTGCTGCCGATGAGCGACCAGCGGGTCGAGACCCATGTCCTGATCGACGACGCGGACGGCCGGCGGGCAATCCACTTCCAGGAGTGGTGGGTCGGCAAGCACGCCGGGACGCCGGCGCTCGAGTTCATCTCCGTCGGCGCCGAGGAGGCCCAGCCCGCACCCGGCGTGGTCGAGGCCATCCTGGCAGCCGACGTGGTGCTTCTCCCGCCCTCCAACCCGGTCGTCAGCATCGGCTCGATCCTTGCCGTACCAGGCATTCCCGAGGCCCTGCAGGCCACGGACGCGCCGGTCGTCGGTTGCTCCCCCATCATCGGCACGGCTCCCGTACGAGGGATGGCGGATGCCTGCCTGACCGCGATCGGGGTCGAGACCAGCGCCGCCGGGGTAGCGCTGCACTACGGATCGGCGGTGCTCGACGGCTGGCTGGTGCACGAGAGCGACATCGATGCCGTGCCGCGCGTCGAGGCGGGCGGGATCGCCTGCAGGGCAGTGCCTCTGCTGATGACCGACGTCGAGACGACCGCCACCATGGTGCGCGAGGCGCTGGCCCTTGCCGAGGCGGTCCGCAGGTGACCCGGCTGACCATCTGGGGCGTCCCGGTGGCGGCGGAGGTCGTCCCCGGTGACGACCTGGCCGAGCTGCTCGTCGCGGCCGAACCTGGGCTGGCTGACGGTGACGTCGTCGTGGTCACCTCCAAGGTGGTGAGCAAGGCCGAGGGCCGGCTCGTCACCGTGCTGGGCGACCGCGAAACCGCGCGCCAGCAGGCGATCGACGACGAGACGATACGGGTCGTCGCCCGGCGCGGGCCCACCCGGATCGTCGAGACCCGGCACGGGCTGGTCCTCGCCGCTGCCGGCGTCGACGCCTCCAACGCCCCCGCCGGCACGTTGGTCCTGCTGCCGCTCGACCCGGATGCGTCGGCGCGGGCGCTCAGGGACCGGATCGCCGAGCTGTCAGGGGTTCGGGTGGCCGTCATCGTCTCCGACACGATGGGCAGGGCCTGGCGCAGAGGGCTCACCGACCAGGCCATCGGAGCGGCCGGCATCGCTGCGATCCGCGACTACCGGGGCCGTACCGATGGCCACGGCAACGACCTTGCGGTGACCGAGATGGCCGATGCCGACCAGCTCGCCGGGGCAGCGGAGCTGGTCAAGGGCAAGCTGGGCGGCACCCCGTTCGGCATCGTCCGCGGCTTGGTGTTCGACGACAACGACGACGGCGCAAGGGTTCTCGTCCGCCCGGCGGCCGAGGACATGTTCCGCCAGGGGACGGCCGAGGCGTTCGAGGCCGGCCGTCAGGACGCCTTGAGAGAGGGAGCGCCATGACCATCAGCGATGCGGGTACGACCGCCATCGGGGACCTGACCGTGCCACGGTTCGGCTACGGCACCATGCGGCTGACCGGACCGGGCATCTGGGGGCCGCCGGCCGACCCGGAAGAAGCCATACGGGTGCTGCGCCGTGCCTACGAGCTTGGCGTCCGCGTCATCGACTCCGCCTGGTACTACGGGCCGGAAGCCGCCCATCAGCTCGTCCGCGAGGCATTGGCGCCCTATCCCGACGACCTGGTGCTGGTGACCAAGCTCGGCGGCGCCAGGGGTGAGGACAAAAGCTGGTACGCCACCCACAGCCCCTCCGACCTGCGGGAAGGCTGCGAACGGGATCTCGCACTGCTCGGACTCGACTCGATCCCGGTCACCCACCTGCGCTGGATGGACGACTCGTCGGGGGTGTCGTTCGAGGACGCCCTCGCCACGATGCTCGAGCTGAAGGACGAGGGCAAGATCCAGCGGATCGGCCTGAGCAACGTGACCGTCGAGCAGCTCGACCTGGCGCTGGCCGGGGCCGACGTCGTCACGGTGTCCAACCTGTACAGCGTCGGCCAGCGCGCCGATGACCCCGTCGTCGACCGCTGCACCGAGCGGGGCATCGCCTACCTGCCGTTCTTCCCCCTGGCCATGGGCAAGGTCGGGCGTGAGTCGACGGTGGCGGCCGTCGCCGAGCGGCTGAACACGACGGCCAGCGTCGTCGCCCTTGCCTTGCTCCTCCAGCGCTCGCCGGTGATGCTGCCGATCCCCGGCACCAGCAAGGTCGGCCACCTCGAGGAGAACCTCAGCGCCACCGAGCTGGTGCTCAGCCCGGAGGACCTGGCCGAGCTCGACGGCACCGTGGCCTGATCCGCGGCTCGACAGTCCCCCGCATGACCTCGGACGGTGCACACTGACGGCCATGGAACCGACGCCGAACCCGTACACGCCCGAGGGACAGGCCCGGATGTTCGGCCTCCTGGCCGAGGGCCTCCGCCACCCCAGCCGGCGCCGCCGCAAGGCGTTTGTGTTCCTTGGCTGGTGGGCCCTGGCCAGCGTCGTCCTGGTGGCCTTGGCGATCCTCGCCGCCGGATGAGTACGGGCAACCAGCTGGCCGGGACCGAGCTTGTTCCCGGCGGCCGTCAGACGACACCCGCGAGCCGTCGTCGGAGAACCTATGTGCTGACGTTGACGGCCGCGCTTGCGGTGGGCGGTGGTGCGCTCGGCCTTCGATGGCTGGTCAGCGACCACGCGCTCTACGGTTACGGCAGCTCAATGGGCGGCCCGGTGACCCTCGGGCAAACCGTCTACTCAGGCCTGCCGACGCTGCCGACCGGTGTGGGCGGCGGCGGAAGCCGCCGGCTGGACCTTCGCAACGTGCATCTGCGGGTGAGCGACAACACCTCCCACGCCACCGTGACAGCGATGATCTGCAACCAACGGGCCGGCAGCGCCGGCCTGGTGGGCGGTGGAGCGGTCCTGGGCGACCCAAGCCCCTACTGCACGTCGCTGCGGCCCTTTCGCGCCGGATCACTGACCCTCGGAGGGTCCGCGAGCGGCATCGTGTTGGCCGTCACTCCGCATACGGCCGGCGTTGTGCATATCGAGGGTGCCGACGTCGACTACCGCGACGGCCTCCGACGAGGCCGTCAGCATGTCGGAGTCGAGATGACCTTCAGCACCGGGAAATAGGTCGTGGTTCGCCACGCTCCGGACCACGAACAGCGCGGTCCGGCCTCAGACG
>JAWWOM010000318.1:0-4278 GCA_033851655.1 Frankiales bacterium | reverse complement strand
GCAGGCTCATGCAGCAGATCGCCAGCACCAGCATCTGCCTCCGGTGCGTCAGGTCAGCGCCGTCAGTCCTCATCACTGACGCATTGTAGGCAGGAAACGTTGTACGAACACAACGATTCTTAGGCGCGCGTCACCGGCTGGCGCGACGGCTCGCGGGCCACGGCGGCGCGGGTCAGCCGAGCCGTGTACTCCGGGTCCCGGGTGTCGACGGCGCCACGACCGGAGATGCCGGCTGCGCCGAGGCCGACCAGCAGGACGAGCAGTGCGAGTGCGGTCCACATGCGGTGCTCCCAGGAACTTGCCGTGACAGGCGAGCGGGCGGCCGCGCCTTGCGCTCACTTTGCTGCGACAATGGCCCTATGGGCAGAGCCAACGAGTCATCGATGGACTGGTCCACAAGTCCCGGCGCCGACTTCCTCCAGCTCAGGATCGCGGACGCACCCCCGGGCGGTCTATCGAATTGGCTCGCCGACCAGCTCCGGCTGGCGATCTCCGACGGGCGGCTGCCGATGGGTGACACGCTGCCACCGACCCGGGTGCTGGCCCAGGAGCTGCAGGTGTCCCGCGGCGTGGTCACCGAGGCCTACCAGCGGCTCTCCGACGACGGTCACGTCGCCGGGCGCGGCCGGGCCGGCACCGTCGTCGTCGCGGCGCCGCTGACGGTGGTGGCGGCAGTCGCCCGACCGGCCGCCCCGGTCGTGCCGGAGGATGTCTTCAGCGCACCTCCGGCGAGCGACATCTTCGACGCCGTACGGGCCACACCTGCGCGCTTCGACCTGACGCCCGGTGCGCCTGACCTCACCGCCTTCCCGCGCGCGGCCTGGTTGCGCTGCGAACGCGCTGTTCTGGACACGGCCTCGCCGGCAGAGCTCGGGTACGGGGACCCACGCGGGACGCCGGCGCTCCGGCTCGCGGTCGCCCAGTGGCTGGGTCGCAACCGCGGGATCCGGGTCGACGCCGACCGGGTCCTGATCGTCGCCGGGGTCGCCCAGGCGCTCGGCCTCATGTCGCAGGTCCTGCGCGGCGAGGGCATCGACACCGTGGCGGTCGAGGATCCCGGCTCGCTCGGCGCCCGCCAGCACCTGCAGCACGCCGGCATGGGGACGCCCCCGATCGCCGTCGACGCCGGTGGCCTGGATGTCGCCGAGCTCCGCGCCGCGGGTCATCCCGCGGTGATGGCGACGCCTGCGCACCAGTTCCCGTACGGCGTCGTGCTCGACGGCCGGCGCCGGCGCGAGCTGCTGCGCTGGGCCCACGACGGCGGAGTCGTCATCGAGGACGACTACGACGCGGAGCACCGCTACGACCGGCCGCCGGTCCCTGCGCTGCGGGCCATGGCGGCGGAGCAGATCCTCTACACCGGCAGCATCTCCAAGCTGCTCGCCCCGGCACTGCGGATCGGCTGGGTGATTGCGCCTGACCGCTGGCACCACGACCTGGTCGACGCCAAGCGGTTCGCCGACCTGGGCAACGCCGGCCTCCCCCAGCTGGTGCTGGCCCGGCTGATGGAAGGCGGCGGCCTCGAACGACACCTGCGCTGGATGCGGCGGCGGCACATCCGCCGCCGTGACGCGATGCTCGCGGCGCTGCAGCGCCACCTCCCGGCAGCCGAGATCCACGGCGCTGCAGCAGGTCTGCACGTCACGGTCACCTTCTCGGGAGGCCTGGACGACAGCGCTCTGGCCCGCGCAGCCCTGTCGTACGGCGTCAAGGTGCATCCGTTGTCGTGGCACTCCCAGCGCTCACGCCGGCCCGGTCTCGTCCTGGGTTATGCGGCCAGCACTCCCGACGACATCACCGAGGCCATCGCCGGGATCGGCGCCGCCTACGCCACGCTCAGCTGAGCCGACCGGGTCCGGCGGCTCAGCTCGGCGAGGAGACCGGACGCCGCCTCCAGCGCAGGCGACGGCCCCGTACGGAGATCCGCCACAACCGGCCGGCGACCACCGCCCCGCCCAGCAGCAGGACGTAGACGGCAGGGGTCCAGGCGCCGCCGACCGTCGTCGCGCGCCCGTCGGCGAACGTGACCGTTGCGTCGCTGATCAGGAAGCGCACCCCGTGCCAGTGCAGGGTTGCCGTGAGGTGCGGGTCGGCAGCCGTGGCGCCCGACCGGAAGGCCGCCTGGCCAACGGACCCCACCGCCAGCGCCACCAGGTCGACGACGGCGATCCAGAGTGCGGCGGCAGCCCAGGAGGGCCGGCGCGCACGGTCCCCGTACTCTGCCGCGAGGTAGTCCCAGGCCAGCTGGCGGAGGTCGCCGAGCTGGGTCACCGCCTGGCGGGCCCCCACCTCCGCCGCCGCGTCGCGGAGGTTGTCGCGCAGCTCGCGGCGTTTCGCGATTCGTGTGCCGCGCGGCAGGTCCTGCACGCGGTAGTCCAGCGTCCAGACCGCCCGCTCGATGCGCAGCCGATCCGCTCCGGACAAGGGGTTCACGGACACGTCCATGTCACACATCCTCTGCTGGTACGGGACTCCGGGGCGGCTTCCCCGCCAGGACCGGACCGACGACCTCGGTCAGGGACAACCAGCTGGCCGCGCCGTCCTCGAGGAACTGACGGCCGCCGACCGTTGGCCGGTAGTACTTGCGGGCCGGCCCGGAACGGGAGGCGACGAGCCGCGACTCGATCCGCTGCTCGCGCTCCAGTCGGGCCAGCGCCGGATAGACGCTGCCCTCGTTGATGTCCGGCAGCCCGATCTCGCGCAGCCGCTGGACGACCTCGTAGCCATAGGACTCGCGCTCGGCCAGCAGCCGGACGAGCAGCAACGACAGCACCCCCTTGAGCAGCTGGGGGTCGTGTGAGGTGAGCACCGGCCTAGACTATGCCTGCTACTTGGCATTGTCTAGTAGTGGTCGCCCTGCGTCGACAGGGAGGCGTCGGCCAACGGCGGCTCTGCCGGCAGGCCCAGCAGGAATCCCTGGATGGCATCGCAACCGGCTCCCCGCGCGATCACCAGCTGGGCTTCGGTCTCGACGCCCTCGGCGATGACCCGCGCACCGATCCGGTGCGACAGGTCGATGACGGCGGCGAGCATGTCGCGTGCTTCGGGCGAGGACTCGAGCGCGGTGACGAAGGATCGGTCGAGCTTGACCAGGTCGGGGCGGAGCTGTCCCATCCGGCTCAGCGAGGAGTAGCCGACGCCGAAGTCGTCGAGGGCGAGCTGGACGCCGGCCGCACGGAGCCGGGCCAGCGTCAGGACGACCGCCGGGTCCTCGATCGAGCGGTCCTCCGGGATCTCGACGACCAGCCGCCGCGGGTCGATCCGGTGATCGTCGAGCAGGCTCAGCAGGGCCGGCGCCAAACGTTCGTCCGGCAGGTGCGAGAGACCGATGTTGACGGTCAGGACGGCAGGTTCGTCACCCGACGGCAGCGAGTCGACAACGGCGACCGCCTTGCGGATCACGCCCATGTCCAGCGTCGAGAGCACGCCGGCCCGGTCGGCCATCGCCACGAAGGACTCGGCCGGTACGGGACTCCCCTCGTAGTCCCAGCGCGCCAGCGCCTCGTAGCCCCAGACACTCCCGTCCGCCAGCAGGATCGGCTGCAGGGCCACCCGGATGGCGCCGTCGACGACGTCGGCCGCCAACGCCAGCCGCATGTCCAGGTTGTCGATGTGCAGGTCGCGCAGCGCTGGGGTGTAGGCGGCGACGGTGAACTTGCCCGACCGCTTGGCCGCGTACATCGCCAGGTCAGCCCGCTTGAGCAGCTCCTGGCCGTCGATGGGCGGGTCCGTGCTCGAGACGGTCGCCACCCCGATGCTGGCATGCACGCGCAGCTGCCGGTCGGCGAGCGTGATCGGTTCGGCAAGCGCGGCGAGCATCCGGTGTGCCAGCGCCATCGCCTCGCCGTCGTCCTCGATCAGGACGCCGAACTCGTCGCCCCCGAGTCGGGCCACCGTGTCCCCGGCCCGCGCCGTCGCGCGGAAACGGTCGGCGAGGGCCTCGAGCAAGGCGTCCCCGACGTCGTGCCCGAGAGTGTCGTTGACCGCCTTGAAGTCGTCGAGATCGCAGAAGACGACGGCCAGCGGCCGCAACGTCCGCCGGTGCAGGTTCAACGCGTGGCCGACCCGGTCGGTGAACAGCGCCCGGTTGGCCAGCCCGGTCAGCGGGTCGTGGAACGCCCTGTACAGCAGCTGGCTCTGCTGGGCCTGGCTGCGCACGAACAGCTGCCGGTTGTCCAGCACCAGCAGGTACTGCCGGGACAGCAGCGCCGCCAGGTCGATCGCTGCCACCACGACGGTCACCGGGTCGGCGGCACCGCCCAGCGCACCCCCGACGAC
>JAWWOM010000282.1:0-15598 GCA_033851655.1 Frankiales bacterium | reverse complement strand
CGCCCTGGATGTGGCCCTTGTCGTACGCCGACACGTCCTCGTCGACCTCGACCAGGACGACCTTGGGGTCGCCGAGGTGAGCCTCGACCCAGTCGGCATCGACGAGTACGTCGGAGCGGCTCATGGGTTGTTCCTTCCTTGCGGTTAGGGAGTTGCTGAGAACTTGGGGAATGCGCGCACGAGCAGCAGGTGCAGCTCGCAGCCGAGACAGAATGCGAACACGGCGTTGAGCGCAGCGGCGGCGAGGGCAAGGCCGGTGGCGACGGCACCGAGCGCCGGCACCCCGCTGAGGTAACCGACGAGACCGACCACCGCGAACAGCAGCCCGACCAGCTGGGCGAACTGGGGCGGCGCTGCGGCCTCGAGCTCCACCGGCGGAGCGAGCCGCGGCCGGACGAACCGCCGGAACACGATGCCGTACGGCTGCCGCCCGAGGTCGATGGCGCCCAGGGCGAAGACCAGCGCCTGCGCGGCGAGCAGCCACCAGGCGGAGGTCAGCAGGACGACGACGAGCACCACGGAGGTGATGGCCGCGCCGAAGCGCTGACCACGCGGGTCGACCAAGGGGGAAGTGCTGGTCACGAGGATCTCCTGGACACGCGTACGAGACGGGGACGCGGTGCAGGACGGCTGGCGGTGCTGGCGAGCCGTCCGGTCAGGGGCGACAGAGACCGGCGGACATTCGGCACAGGTCGACCGCGCGACGCTTGGTGAGCACGGTGACCTCCACGACCAGCATGGTAGGAGCCTGGCGGAGGTGCTGTCGACTTCCCGTCACGGGGTCTCACCATCCGAGACCTGGCCGACCACCTCGCGGTCGGCCAGCACGATCCGGCCGACCGCCGCGATCACGTCGGCCTTGCGCGGCTGACCGGTCGCCCGCTGCACGACGAACCCGGCCCGGTCCAGGACCAGCGTCGTCGGGGTACGCAGGATGCCGAGGGCCCGTACGGCCTCCAGCTGGGCCTCGGCGTCGACCTCGAGGTGGCGCACCCCGGCGACCGTGCCGGCCACGTCGGACAGGATCGCCCTGGTCGCACGGCACGGCTGGCAGAAGGCGCTGGAGAACTGCACGAACGTCACGTCCGAGCTGCCGGGGGTGAACCCCAGCCCAGCCAACAGCTCGAGGTCCGGCGGCGACGCTGCGGGCGGGGTGGTCACCGTACGGAGCAGGCCACCGCGGCGGCGGCGGGTGACGCCGAGAACGCCGACCACCACGAGCACTCCCAGGAGGACGTAGACGCCGGTCACGTCAGGTCGAGCAACGCTCGTCGCCCGGCCATTCCCCATGCAGCCCCGCACCGGGGTCGCGCCGTGGCTCGATCTGCGGTATCCGGCGATCCAGTCACATCGCGGACGGGTTCACGCCCAGCCGACAAACACAACAGGTCAGCTCTGCGCAGTGGTCGTCGGTACGTGCACCAGCCGCCTGCCGTCGAACGTCACGACGTCGTAGGCAGCGGTCGACGCCAGCTGCAGCGACGTGGCACCGGTCAGCGTCGCGGTGCCCTTGTAGGTCGCCTCCCAGCTCGCGGCGACGTCGGTCGTGCCGTCGCGGCCGACGGCCACCAGCCGGCAGTGCTCACCGGCAGGGACCCCGCTGAGCTGGAGCTCGAGCGACGCTCCCCAGAGCTTCTGCTGTACGGCGATCCGGGCCCAGGCGTGAGTCCTGGCGTCGGTCTGGTCGAAGACGGCCGCGACCGACACCGGTGGGTGCCCTGACGGCGAGAGCGCGACGCCGGCGACGGTCGACCCGGCGATGAGCACGACGGCCGCGGCGACGGACACCAGCCAGCGCCTGCGCCGGCCGGCCCGTCGTTCGGCCAGGGCGGCAGCAACGACCCGCTCGACCAACCGGTCGTCCGGGGCCGGGCTGCCGGAGCCCATCAGGGCGACCTCCTCCCCGGAGACCAGGTCGAGGAACAGCGGCAGGCTGGTCAGCTGGTCCAGCTCGGCGACGCACCCGGGGCAGCCGGCCAGGTGCGCGTCGATCACGTCGCGCTCCCCGGGCGTCAGCGCACCCAGCACATAGGCACCGAGGGAGAACCGGAGCTCCTCGTGGGCGTCGGGCACGGTCACAAGGTCACCCCCCGCTCGGTCAGCGCCAGCCGCATGGCCCGCAACGCGTAGTAGGCACGGGACTTGACCGTACCGGCCGGGATGCCGAGGGTCACGGACGCCTGGGCCACCGTCGCTCCGCGGTAGTAGGTCTCCAGCACCACCGCCCGATGCTCGGCGGACAGCGACTCGAGCGCGTCGGCGACCTGCCAGGCAACGAGCGCCCGATCGATCTCGTCCGGGGCCGGGATCAGGGCCAGCACGTCGTCCGCGACCTCGTGCGGTCTGGCCATCCGGGCGCGGTGCGCATCGACGACCAGGTTGCGGGCGACGGTGAACAGCCACGGTCGCAGCGACCCCCGGCCGGGGCCTGCGGAACGCAGCGCCTCGGGGTGCCGCCACGCTCGCAGCAGCGTTTCCTGCACGATGTCCTCCGCCCGCTGCCGGTCGCCTGCGACCAACCGCAGCACATAGCCGAAGAGTGCTCCCCCGTGCTCCGCGTAGACAGCCCGGACGAGAGCCTCGTCCGAGGTCGCTGAGGAGTCCGATGAGCCACCCACGGCTGGAGGTACGGGCTCCGGCCGGTTCCGGTTCATCAGCCGACCGGGATGGTGAACGGCCCGCTCACCGCGGTCACCGTCACCCCGTCCGCGGCCGCGTGCACCGACTGCACGCCGACCCCGTACGGGAGGCTGCTGGTCGGGATGACGAACGACAGCTTGCTGACCAGCAGCGAGGTCAGGCTCGACGAGAGCCCGGCGGCCTTGATGTTGCTGACGGTCACCTGGATGCCGGCGGGAACGGCGGCGACCGACCCGGTGCCGCTGCCCTTGACCGTCTGCCCGGCCAGCTTGACCGAGCCTGAGACGACCAGCGAGCCGTTCTTGGCCGGCGTGACCTTGATGCCCTCCGGCTGCACCAGCGCGTTCACGTCGGCATAGCTGAGCACGACGGTGCCGTCGGCGCGATCGACCGAGATCGCCTTGACCGACTGGGAGAGTACGTCCGCAGCCTTGAGGTGCACCCCGTGCAGGTGCAGGCTCAGCGAGCTGGCCCGGACCTTGCCCCTGTTGATGTCGACGGCGCTGGCATCGACCTGGTCGTAGGTCCCGCGCACCAGCTGGGTGAGGAACGGGAAGCCGTCGACCGTCACCTCGGGCGTCGTGGTGAGGTGCTGGCTCGCCTTGATCCGGTCGGCCACCACCTGGCCGGCCACCCGCGCCGCGAGCCGGTCCGCGACGACGAGCAGCACCAGCAGGAACACCAGCGAGAACGCCAGCTTGAACAACCGGATCATGTGAGCACCACCCTGGCCACGACGTAGGCCGGAGGTGCTGCCAGCAGTACCGGCAGCAACGCCACCACGAGCAGCCGGGCCGGCCACGGTGCCGGCCTGGGCAGCGGGCCCCCTGCCGCCGGCCGGTCGTTGTCCAGCGTCGCCAGACCGGCGTCGATCCCGAGGTCGATGACCGCAGCGACGACCGCGGCGGCCAGTGCGATCCACACCGCGCCGCCCGTCGGCAGGGCGCCGGTGCTGATCACGGCCGGGTTGTCAGGGCGCGCGGCCCCAGCCCCGTACCAGAGACCGGCCCCGGCCGCGGCAGCCAGGCCGAGGACGAGTCCCGGCACCCCGCGGTTGCCCGAGCCGGACAGGGCCGGCCGCGCCCAGAACGCGTCGGCCAGCCGGCCCACGCCGAGGACGGCCGCCACGCCGAGCAACGCCGCGGTCGTCGCGTGGCCACCGGCAAAGGCCGACTGCTCGCCGTTGAGCCCGGCCCGCAAGGTGAGCCAGCTGCCCCCGGCCACGGCGAGCACGGCGGCCGTGAGGGTGGACGCGAGCGACTCGGTCACCCTCGTACGGTGCGGCCTGGCGATCTGCCAGAGCAGCGCGAGCAGGAAGGCCAGCGCCACGATCGTCGCGAAGTCGGTCAGCGAGACGTGCTGGGCCGAGAGCAGAACCCCGTCAGCGGCAGCAGCGGCCCCGGCCGAGATCGCGACCGCCCCGACCACCCCCGGCGTGTCCAGCAGGTAGGCCCAGGCCGTGACGAAACCGAGCTGGGCGAGGAGCACGAACGCGAGGAGCACCGAGTGCTGCCGACCGGCGACGGCGGCCATGGCACCGGCGGCGCCCGCGGCGACCACCCCGACGATCAGCACCGGCCCGGCCGGACGGACCCTGGACGGTCCGGGAGGTACGGGTGAGGTCACCCGACGATCGTCCCAGACCCGACCAGGTTTCCGGTCCGGGCGTAGAGCCACTCGTGCAGCGCGTCGACCGGCAGCGGGTGGCAGTAGAGGAAGCCCTGCGCGATGTCGACGCCCATCTCGCAGAGCAGGGCGGCGACCTCGGCGGTCTCGATGCCCTCGGCGACGACGGTCAGGCCGAGCGAGTGCGCCAGCGTGACGACCGAGGCCACGATCGCCCGGTCCCGTGCGTCGTGCTCCATCAGGGTGACGAACTCGCGGTCGATCTTGAGCTGCTGCACCGGCAGGTTCTTGAGCCAGGCCAGCGACGAGTAGCCGGTGCCGAAGTCGTCGACGGCACAGGCGATCCCGGCGTCGGACAGCCGTTGCAGCGCGTCCCGTACGCCCTCCTCGGCGATCACCGACTCGGTGATCTCGACGATCAGCCGGCTGTGCGGCAGGCCGGCCTCGGCCAGGGTCGCGGTGATCGACGCCGGGAGGTTCTCGTCCTGGAGGACGGCTGCTGACAGGTTGACCGCGATCGGCAGGGCCAGCCCATCGGCGGCCCAGCGCGCCGCCTGGTCGACGGCCTCCTGGAGCACCCACGCGGTCAGCGGGTGGATCAACCCGCTCTGCTCGGCGAGCGGGATGAAGTCGCCGGGGGAGATGACGCCCCGTACCGGATGGACCCAGCGGACGAGGGCCTCGACGTGCTCGACCTGGTCGGTCTTCATGTTGATCAGCGGCTGGTAGTAGAGCGTGAGCTCGCCGAGCGCCGCGGCGTCGCGCAGCTCGGCCAGGATCGCCAGCCGGTGCCGGTGGGCCTCGTCGGTCGCCGTGTCGTAGAGCGCCCAGCCGCAGCGGGCGCGCTTGGCGCGGTACATGGCGATGTCCGCGCGCTGGAGCAGCACGCTGGGCTCGTGCCCGTGCTCACCGGAGAACGCGACGCCGATCGAGGCGGAGAGGGACACCGCCATCTCCGCCAGGTCGAACGGCTCCTCGAGGCAGGCCAGCAGCTTTCCGGCCACCGAGCTCGCCTCGACCGGCGAGTGCAGGTCGGGCAGGCAGACCGCGAACTCGTCGCCACCGAGCCGGGCGACCGTGTCCGAGCTGCGCAGTGCCGCGCACAGCCGCTCCGAAACCTGGCGCAGCAACAGGTCGCCGGCGTGGTGACCGAGCGAGTCGTTGACGTCCTTGAACCCGTCGAGGTCCAGCAGCAGCAGCCCGACGTTGCTCGCGTCGCGCTGAGCCGCGGCCAGCGCCTGCTCGAGCCGGTCGGCGAGCAGCGTGCGGTTGGGCAGTCCGGTCAGGCCGTCGTGCAGCGCCTGGTGCCGCACTTCCTCCTCGGCCCGCCGGCGCTCGACCACGGCGGCGGCGACGTTGGCCACGGCGACCAGGAAGTTGACGTCGGGCTGACTGAAGTTGCGGCGGACCGGGCTGAACGCGGACAGGACCCCGTACGGGCTGGCATGACCCTCGATGGCGACGCTGACGCCGGAGAGCGCGCCGTGCTCGAGCAGCGTCGAGGCGGCCAGGAAGCGGGTGCCGCCGTCGAGGTCGCCGATGGTCACCGGAGGCATCCAGGCCAGCTCGTACTCCGACAGCCCGCGCACGCCGGTCGGCGCCGTCGTGACCCCGACCGCGCCCGGCGTCCAGCCGACACCGGCGACCAGCCGAAGCTCCTCGGCACCGGGCAACAGCTCGAACACCCCGCACAGCGGCAGGTCGAGGGTACGGGCGACCAGGGCGGCAGCGGCGTCGAGCAGCTCGGGCAGCGCGGTCCCGGACAGCGCCCACTGGCCGAGCGCCGCGACCGCTGCCTGCTGCTCGGCGACCCGGCGGCGTTCGGTGACGTCGCGCAGGTTGACCACGATGCCGCGGATGGCCGGGTCGTCGAGCAGGTTGGAGCCGCTGACCTCGACGTGGCGCCACCGACCGTCGGCGTGCCGGACCCGGAACTCGATGCTCTCCGGTGCGGGGCGGCCGCCGATCGCTGCGCCGAAGGCGGACTCCACCGAGGGCATGTCGTCGGGATGGACGTGCTCGAACATCTTCTGACCGGGCACGTCGTAGGTCCGGCCGAGGACGGTGAACGCCGACGGCGTCGCGTACTGCACCTCGCCGTGACCGTCAACGATCATGATCACGTCGGCGGACTGCTGGACCAGCTTGCGGTGCCGCTCCTCGGACTCGCTCAGGGCCGCCTGCGCGTGCAGCGCGATCCCGAACAGCCGGGCGTTGTCGATGGCGAGGGCCACCCGCTGGCCGATGTCCTTGACCAGGGCGAGGTCCTCGCGGGTGTACGGGGCCGACACGCGCATCCGGGCGCACGCGAGCGCGCCGACCGTCCGGCCGCGGACGCGGAGCGGGACGACGATGACGCTGCGTACGGGGAACTCGTCGAGGAAGCCGCTGTAGGTCTCGCGCAGCGGTCCCTTGATCCGGTCCGGGTCGATCTCGGCGATGAACACCGTCTCGCCGGCGTCGACCGCGGCCTCGGCCAGACCGTCGTTCTGCTCGTAGAGCACGTCGAGGATCTCGCGGGCCCGCTTGTCCGGGTGCCAGTTGCTGACCGCGCGCAGGCCCTCGTCACCGATGACCCACAGCGTTGCGGCGTCGCCCACGATCCGGGCGACCGCCTGCGCCACGTTGGTCATCAGCTCGCGGTCCTCGTGGGTGCCCTCGGCGAGCAGGTCGCACAGCTCGACGATCCGCGCCGTCCGCTCGGCGTCGCGGCGCAGCGCCTCGTCAGCCGTACGCTGCTCGGTCACGTCGAGCACCTGGACGAAGAAGTAGAGCGGCTCGTACGGGGCCTCGCCGCCGCGTACCAGAGTCGCGTGCATGACCCCGTGGACGACTTCGCCGTCGGGACGCAGGTAACGCTTCTCCTGGCGGTAGGCGGGGACCTGGCCCGTGGCGAGCTCGACCAGCTTGGCGTCGCTGTCGGCCAGGTCGTCCGGGTGGGTCGTCTCGCGGTAGCTGTGGCCGACCAGCTCGTCCTCGGTCCTGCCGAGCATCTCGCAGAACGACGGGTTGACCTGGAGGTACTGGCCGTCGAGGCCGAGGACCACCATGCCGACGACGCCGGTGTCGAACATCCCGCCCCGCTCCCCGTCCAGGTCGGGGCGCAGCCTGGCGTCGCTGAAGACCAGCACGGCGCCGGTGACCCGGCCGGCGGTGAACACCGGGGTGACCCGGTAGTCGACCAGCAGGGCGGTGTCGGACGAGCGCCAGAGGACCTCGCCCTCGAGGCTGCGCGGCTGGCCGTCCTGGAGCACGGCGGCGACGGCGGAGTCCTCGAACTGCAGCGAGCGGCCGTCGGCGGCGTGGTGCATCGCCCGCTCGTGGATGGACCGGCCGATGAGGTCGTCCATGCTCCACCCGAGCAGCCCCGCGGCGGCCGGGTTGGCGAAGACCACGTTGCCCAGGTCGTCGAGAACGCAGATGCCCTCGCTGGCGGCGTCGAGGACGGACTCGGGGGTCAGTCCGGGGCGCGGCTCGGGCATGCGTTCACCTCCCTGTCGGCAAGCATGGGCGGTCGAGCGGTCATGGGCATTTCGACAGTCCTGACGATGCCCTGATGAGCCGTCTGCCTCGACGAGGCTAGTCTGCCGCCTCCGAACGGCTCAAGCACCGCGTACCGGCGAACCTGTACGGGCGGATTTGGCTCTGGCGACCAGAGCAGTGCGCAGCATCCCGGTCGCGAGGCACGCGCCGACCCCCTCGCCGGCCCGCAGCCGCAGGTCCAGCAACGGCTCCAGGCCCAGCGCTGCCAGCACCGCGGGGTGAGCACGCTCGCGGCTGCGGTGGCCGGCGACCAGATGGGCGGCGACGGCCGGCTCGACCCGTACGGCGAGCAGGGCAGCCACCGAGGTCGCCAGCCCGTCGAGCATCACCGGCGCCCCGGCGGCAGCGGCGCCGAGCACCACCCCCACCAGTACGGCGACCTCGCCGCCGCCGACCCGGGCCAGCAGCAGCATCGGGTCGTCGGCCGGCGCGTGGCGCAGGGCTGCCGACACCACGGCGGTCTTGCGCTCGACCATCGCCGAGTCGGCGCCCGCGCCGAGCCCGACCACCTCGGCGGCGCTGAGCCCGAGTGCCGCCGCCGTCAGCGCCGCTGCGACGGTGGTGTTGCCGACGCCGACCTCGCCGAGTGCGACGACGCCGTCCGTCACCGCCAGCCGGCCGATGGAACGGCCGAGGGCAACCAACGACGCGACATCGGCAACCTGCAACGCGGCACCGTCGGTGAGGTCGCCTCCCGGCGACGCGGGTCGAGCGTTGACGGCTCCGTGAACGGGGCTGCCGTCGACCCCCGCGTCCACCACAGTGACCTGCAGGCCGTTGGCGGCAGCGGTCACCACACCCAACGCCTCTCCGGCGACCGCAGCCTCCAGGACGGAGCGGGTCACCGAGCCGGGATAGGCGGAGACACCGCGGGCCGTCACCGCGTGGTCGGCGCCGACCAGGACCAGCCGCCCCCAGCCCGTCCCCACATCGACCACCGGCCCGAGCGCGAGGACCCGGTCCACCGCCCGGTCCAGCACGCCCAGTGACGAGGCCGGACTGAGCAGCTCGTCGGCCCGGTCCCGTACGGCGACCACGGCCAGCTGGTCCGGCGCCCGCAGCCGGGACACCGGTGCCGCGAGGTCCTCCGAGGGCCAGCTGCCGGTGAACACCACATCGGCGAGCGGCGACCGCTTGGACCACCCGGCCCGCTCCAGGCCGGGGTCGGGCGGCCGCTCGTCCGGCCAGCCCAGGCACAACCAGCCCAGGGTGACGACGCCGTCGGGGAGGTGCAGCAGCGCCGCCAGCTCCGCGGGGTCGAACAGGGTGACCCAGCCCAGTCCCAGCCCCTCGGCACGAGCGGCCAGCCAGAGGTTCTCGATCGCACAGGCGCAGGACCACAGGTCGGCGTCGGGGAAGGTCGCCCGGCCCAGGACGCCGCCGGCCGGCGCCCTCCGGTCGCAGCAGACCACCACGCCGAGCGGCGCCTCGCGGATGCCCTCGAGCTGCAGGTCTGCCAGCCGGCGCCCGGCCTCCTCGTCGAGCAGCGCGGCCTGCGCCAGGCGCTCCCGGTCGGCCATCGTCGCCGCCCGCTGCCGGGTGTCCGGGTCGTCGACCACCAGGAAGCGCCAGGGCTGGGAGTGCCCGACCGACGGCGCGGCGTGAGCTGCACCGAGCACCCGGTGCAGCAGCTCCCGCTCGACCGGGTCGGGCCGGAACCGGCGGATGTCCCTGCGGGCGCCGACCACCGCGTAGACCGCATCGCGTTGGGCCGGCTCGAACGCCCATGCCCGCGGGTCGCCGCCGCGCTCGGCGGCGGACGTCCGGTCACCGATCAGCGGCACGGGGCGGGGCCAGGACACCGGCTCACTGTAGAGCCCGATCGCTTGACCCCTCGGTCCGCCACCGCACCAGGGTCTCGACCACATCGCCAGGCGACGGCATCCCGGCAATCTCGGCCGAGACCTTCGTGGCGTTCGAACGGAAGCGGCCGTCCGCGAGGAGCCGCTGCACGGCCGGTACGGCATCCGCCGGGGCCCAGCCCGGCGGCAGCGACAGGGCGGCGCCGCTGCTCACTCCCGCCTGCGCGTTGCGGAACTGGTCGGCCGCCTGCGGAAGGCAGAGCTGCGGCAGCCCCTGGGCCAGCGCGCCGAGGAACGTCCCGGACCCGCCGTGGGACACGACCAGCGCACAGTGGCCGAGCACGAGGGGCTGGTCCACCCACCGCTCGACCCGTACGTTCGGCGGCTGGTCGCCGAGGAGAGCCGGGTCGGCGTCCTTGCCGACGGTCACCAGCAGCCGTACGGGCAGGGCGGCCAGCGCCTCCACCAGCGGACGCAGGAACGCGGCGTGGTTGTGGATCGTCCCCAGGGTGACGTAGACGAGTGGCCGGCCGTCGTCGGCAGGGACCCCGGCCAGGTCCGCCCGGTCGCCGCCGACGTCGGCGACCGGCCGCAACGGCTGTACCTGCGCGATGTGCGCCGTCGGCACCGACTGGACGGACGGCGGGCAGATGTCCAGGTAGGGGGCGGTGAAGCAGCCCGCGTGCGGCGGGACGGCGAGTCCGTGCTCCGCCCACAACGCGGCCAGCCGCTGGCCGGCCTCGGCCACGAACGGTGCAGGCACGGCACCGCCGAACGCGTGGGTCAGGCTGGGCCGGCCGAGCAGCGCGGCGACCAGCGGCGAGGCCAGCTCGGCCTGCTCGTGCACCAGCAGGTCCGGCTGCCACCGCTGCGCCAGTGGCAACAGGTCGGCGACCATCGGAGGCGTGAGCAGGCCGCCGAACATCGTCGGGAACATGAAGGCCGCGCGGTCGGGCGGTGGCAGCCGGGCCGCAGCTGCGGCGACCGGGGCGACGGCGTCCCTGAGCTCCGGTCCCACCAGGCCGGCGACGGCCGTCTCGATGCCGGCTGCAGCGACGACGTCCGCGGCACCGGTGGCCCACAGGACCTCGTGGCCGGCGGCGAGAAACGCCTTGGCCAGCGGCAACAGCGGATAGATGTGGCCGTAGCCGCTGGTCGAGGAGAAGAGAACGCGCACCTCTGACCCCTGTCCCTGAGAGAACCCTGAGACTAGGGCACGCCCGTCATCCGCCGGCGAACGGCGGCAACACCTCGACGACAGCGCCCGCCCCCACCGTGACCGCTGACCGGTCGCGCTTGCCGACAGGGTCGCCGTCCACGAGGAAGGACGCACACTCGAGGATGGCGGCCAGCCGGTTCCCGTGCCGGGCGGCCGCCGCGGTCAGCACCTCCGCCAGTGAACCCGCGGGATAGCGCTCCTCGGTCAGCCCGGCGGCCTCGCGCGCAGCCGCCCAGAACCGTACGGTCACCTCGCTCACGTGCCCGTCGCCGCTTCGCACTGGCCGAGCATGACCTCGACGTGGGCCCCGATCCGATCCAGCAGCTCGGCGGAGGCGCCGGCCTCAGCGTGGCCGAAGCCCTCGACCAGCCACAGCTCACTGGGCTGTCCGGCGGCGGCGTAGAGCGCCTGGGCATGGTCGACGCCGAAGTAGTGGTCGTCGCGGCCGTGCACCAGCAGCAGCGGGGTCGGGGCGATCCGGCCGACCACCTCGACCGGCGACTCAGGGTCAGCGGTCCACGCGTCGCCGATCCGCAGGTTGTAGGCCCGCCGCGCGACCGCGCGACCGGGCTTGGTCTCGACCAGCCACATCAGCTTGCGCATGGGGGTGCTGTCCCGGAAGTGCCACCTGCTCGGGCCGCTGATCGCAATGACCGCATCGACGCCGCCGGTCAGTGCCGCGTGCCGCAGGACGACCGACGAACCCATCGACCAGCCGCAGGTGACCACGGACCGGTAACCGAGGCCTCGGGCGGCCGCCACCGCGGCCTCGAGGTCGAGCACCTCACGGTCGCCGAGGGTTGACACGCCGGTCGAGCCGCCATGTCCCCGGAAATCAAAAAGCAACAATCCGGCGTACGGGGACAAACCGCGCGCAACGGAACGCAGGCCTGGGCGGTCGATGGCTCCGGTGAAGCCGTGCGCCACCACGATCGCGACGTCCCGCGGCCCGGTTTTCCCGCCTGGTGCGCCTGGCCGGGGGACGTGCACGGCCGTCAGCCGCTCGCCATCGGTGGTCTCCAGGGTGAGCGGCTCCGACCCCGGCAACGGCGGTCCGGGATGCGGGAAGGGAGACGGGAGGTGCGGCACCAGGGTATTGTTCCAGCCAGCATCCAGTTGCACGAAGTCACCCTGACGGCGTGTGGCAACATGGATGACATCTCGACGACACCGCGGTCGTCTCCGCCCCGCTATCCCTGGGAGGAGCACCGTGACCACGCTGCTCATGTTGACCAGCGCGTTGACGCCGTCCACCGCCGTCATGCCAGCTCTTGCCCTTCTGCCGCACACCGTGCGCGTGGCCTCGCCGGAGCCCGCGGCTCTGCTCGAGGCTCCGCCTTACGACGCGTTGCTGGTCGATGCCCGCCGCGACCTGATGGCGGCCCGCAGCCTGTGCCGGCTGCTGCGGACGACCGGGGTGACCTCTCCGATGTTCGCGATCCTCACCGAGGGCGGCCTGGTGGCCCTCACCGCCGAGTGGGGGATCGACGACGTCCTGCTCGACAGCGCCGGCCCGGCCGAGGTCGACGCCCGGCTCCGGCTGGCGATGGGCCGTCGCCACTCCGACGAGCCCCCGACGACGGTCTCCGAGCGGGGAGTCATTCGGGCCGGCGACGTCACCGTCGACGAGCACGCCTACACCGCCAAGCTCAACGGCAAGGCCCTCGACCTCACGTTCAAGGAGTTCGAGCTGCTCAAGTTCCTGGCCCAGCACCCGGGCCGGGTCTTCAGCCGGGCCCAGCTGCTGCAGGAGGTCTGGGGCTACGACTACTACGGAGGCACCCGTACGGTCGACGTCCACGTCCGGCGGCTGCGGGCCAAGCTCGGCCCCGAGCACGAGGCGATGATCGGCACCGTGCGCAACGTCGGCTACAAGTTCGTCCGGCAGCCCACGTCGCTGACCGAGGGCGACGGCAGCGAGGCCACGGACGCAGCCGAGGTCTCCGTCGACCTCACCACGCCCACCTCGGCCGACGTCACCGCAGGCTGACCACGGCTGACAAGCCGTTCAAGGCCGCGGGCAGTAGGCGACCCGACCCCCCGGCCGGGACGTCAACCGCTTACGGCGACGCCGAAAGCTGCCGGACCGCCTCGTCGATCGGGGCACTGTCCTGCTCGACCGGCTCCATGTAGAGGCGCGCCCTGGAGATCAGCCCGTCGTCGTCCAGCCCCATCACGGTGACGCCCTTCATCAGGAAGGGTGAGCCATCGCTGTAGGTGCCGCGCCACACCCATTCCGACCAGCACTCCGAGCCCGCGGTCGTCTCCGTGACCACGTTCAGCTGGAGGTCGGGCACGCCGCGGAACATTGCGGTCCAGTTGGCGACGACCTGCTCCCGGCCACCGAAGCCGCGGTTCGGGTGCACCGGCTGCTCGCTGCGATAGTCCGGAGCGAACAGGGCAGCCATCGCGTCGAGATCGTGCGCGTTCATCGCGTCGCGGAGACGCGTGATCGTGGGGTTCATGCCGTACTCCGAGTGTGGGGACCCTCCCAGGCACTCACAGCCGCGGCGCGGCGTCAAGACCCTCCGCGCTGAGTACGGCCAAAGTCGTTCAACAGGGCCGCGACCGCCGGCCCTGAACAGTCAAGCGCCCGCCGGATCCTCGCCAGGCAGCTCCTCGAGCAGACCGAACGCCGATCGGTGGATCTTCGTCAGGGCACTGAGCAGGTGCTGGCGCTCGGCCCTGGTCAGGTCCGCGGTGGGGATTTCCTCCAGTCGCCGCCTGTGGCTAACCGGTACACCATCCAGGGAGTCTGTCATGTTGCTCATCACCGGTGCCACCAGACACGTCGGCCGCGAACTGGTCGACGAGCTCGACGCCCGAGGGGGCGCAGGTTCGAGTCCTGGTACGTGACCCAGCTCGCGCCTCGGCTCAGCTGACGCTCTTCCCAAGTCGGCCGGCTCTCTACCAAGATGCGGGTACCACGACCATGATGCGGGTACAGCGACGTCGACGACGATGTCGCACGACGTGGTGGGGCAACATGGCTACCAACGATGAATTGCAGGAACAGCTCGACGCGCTGCGCGAGGAGATGCGGCTGCTGCGGACCCGCGTGCGGTCGATGGAGCCCGAGCACGAAGACCCGCCGGCAACCCTGCTGACTCGCCGCAACCTGTTGCGCGCGGCGCCGATTGCGGCGGTCGGCGGTGCCGTCGCTGCGATGAGCGCAAGGCCAGCCGCGGCGGCCACCGGGCAGCCGCTGGTGCTGGGCCAGAGCAACCACGCCGACGCCACAACGGAGCTCGATTCGGCGTTGGTCCTGGACGGCGAGGTGACGGTCACCAACACCCTGACAGCCAACGGCCTGACTATGCCTGGCGTCGAGATCAGCAATGCCGGCGCGGTCGTCCTTGATGGCATGGCCGGAACGACCCTCCGGGTGTACGGCGGCGTCACCGAGATCCCCGCCTCGGGGGAGGCGATCGTGGCGAGTGCCTCGGGCAACGCCGTGATCACCGCCGTCGCGGACGACGCGCACGAGCGGTTCGCCGACGCGTACAACCTCGGGACGGCGATCGTGGCGTCGTCGGAACGGGGCACCACCGTTGCTGCGAAGAGCACCGACACCGCCACAACCAAGGACGCGGTCACCATCGACTACGCAGGTGCCAGCCGGGCGTTCTACGCGCAGTCGCACAACCCGACGAACATCAACGGGACCGTGACCGGGGTGAACGAGGGGCTGGGCATCGGGGTGTGGGGAGAACATCGCAACGACGCCGGCAAGGGCTTCGGGGTGGTCGGTGTCGGGGGCAAGCTCGGTCGCGGCGCGCAGTTCACCGGCGGAGTCGCGGCCGTGCGCATGGTGCCGAGCACTGCCGCGACGCACCCGACCACGGGCAAGGTCGGCGACTTCTTCGTCGACGCCTCCGCCCGCCTGTGGTACTGCCAGAAGGCCTCGGCGGGCTCCACCGCTGCCACCTGGAAGCAGCTCGCCTGACCACCGGAATGGCCGGGCGAGACGGCGTCGGCACGGCCCTCCCGACCTTCTTGAGCGCCCTCCCACAACTGGTCAGGCTCACGCTGGAAGGCCACGGCAAGGACTTCGACGCGGTCGGTGACCTACCCGCACCCTGACCCAGCTGCACCTGCGGGCCCTGAAGGCGAATAGCCGCGAATGCCTGCGTGGGCACGCAAGTTTGTCGGTGTTCAAGATGACTTTGGGGATATCCGAGAACTCTCCCCGGTGGCAAAGTTGCGGGGCTGCGGGGCCTCGAGCTGTACCAAGTCCGCAAGCGGGACACCGACGACCTGGACGACCTCGGGCGCTGCCGTGCTCTGGAAGTCCGGTCCTCGGGCGCTGCGCAACTTGACCAGCCTCCGCGCCCTTACCGGCGGCCCGGCCAGCCTGGAACACCTAGAGCAACCGCGCAGCCCAGTCGAAGACGGGCTCGCGCGCCGGCCGGAACTCTCCGAACCTCGAACTATCACACTCAAATCAAAGAGGGGGCCGAGCCGTGCCGCTCCCATCGACCCCGCCGACATCGCCGCGGTCGCCGCCTTGGCGCTGACCGAGGAAGGGCATCAGGGCAAGGAGTATGTGTTGACCGGCGACGAGTCGTTCACCGTCGCCGAGCAGGTCGCGATCCTGGGCCTGCGCACCGACACCGTACGGCAGTTGCTGGGGCGACGGCCCCGAACCTTCGCCGACTGGTGCCGGCGCAACGCCGACGCATTCGCGCCCTCCTGCTAGTGCCCCGCATCGCTAGATTTGCGGTTGGCGGGCTGGGATCAAGACGCATGCCGAATCGTCCTGCCCCGG
>JAWWOM010000276.1:0-10621 GCA_033851655.1 Frankiales bacterium | reverse complement strand
GAGTTGAGGAACTGTCCCGAGGCTCCGGACATCAAGGTGCTGCTGCCCGAGTGGCTCACCGTCACGTTGACGAAGTTCGCGTCCAGGTTCTGGTGGTCGTAGGTGTGGTTGACGAACTTGAACTTCGACTGGTTGGCCTGAACCGCGGGTGTCAACGTATCGGTGGTGATGCCCAGCGAGTTGTAATAGTCCGCTGTCGTGCCCTCGCCGTTGTAGGGGAACTCGACCTTCATCGACTTGCTGATGGCCTTCGCCTGCGTGGCGGTCTGCCAGTTGGTGAACGCGGTGAAGTCCGCGCCCGTGATGCGGTACTGCGGCAGCGAGGGATCGTCAGGGCGCGTGCTGCACGCGGTCGGCTGCGGGTCACCTGGCCCCTGCCAGATGCTGTCGGCAATGAACAGGTCATCGGGCTGCGGGTCGATGTAGGCGTGCCGCTCTCCGATGAACAGGCCCTTGGTGACCCAGCTCACGAGTCCGTAGCCGAGCACCTGGCCGTGGGTGAGGTAGCCGGCGCTGTCGAACGTCAGGGCGAGCACCTGCCGGTTGCCCTGCGTGGTGTAGGTGTGCACGACCGCCAGCGCGTCCTTCGCGGCGTCGGTCAGCACGACGCTGGTCGTGGTGTCGAGCGGATCGGCGGTCGCCCGGTACGTGTAACCGTTGGCGATCGGCAGCGTGCCTGCCCGGTTGACGTACGGGAACACGGTTGAGGCGGCCGTCGTCCAGGTCGCTGTCGACGGGTTGCCGTCCTCACCCTTGTAGGTGAGCCCGAAGTCCGCTGTGGGATAGGTGTTGGCGCTGACCGTACGGATGCCGAACTGCGCCTCGAACGCCCACAGTGCCGACCACTCGGTCGCCGTCAGTGCGCTGCTGACGAACACACCGCTGGGGTCGACGTAGGACAGGGTGCCGTTCGTCTGCATCACGCCCTCGTAGTAGGCGTGCACGCCGCCGTCCCACAGCGTCGACTGGGTGACGCCGGCCGCCCAGCTGACGACGTTGCCCGACGTGCACGTGGTGTCAGTCGCCGAGGGGTTGGCGGCCCAGTTCAGCTTCCAGGAACCTGCCACGCATAGCTGCTTGGTCGTGCTCTTGTAGGTGTCGAACGGCACGCCTGCGTAGTCCATCGCGCTGGTGAGCGTGGACAGGTCCCAGTCCCAGGACCCGGCGGGAATCGCGTGGAAGCCGTCGGGGCTGGGGTCGCCCTTGGTGGCGAGCACGAGAACGCGAAGGTCGATGGGGTCGGATGCGGGGCCGGCGGCCAGGTGGACGCCGCGTGGTGAATGCGCCTTCCGGGGGTTGCCCAACCGGGACCGCAGCATCTGCTGCCGGGTCGACTCCGCGCGCGGTCCGGGTGGCCAGCTGCCGAGGTGGGGGTCCCCGCTCGACCTGGGTGCCGACGCGGCAGCCGTGGTCAGGCTAGAGCCGCTGACGCCGCAGATCAGGACCAGAACGGCGGTCAGGACTGTCCAGGAGTCACCCCTGATTCGACGCCTGCGGTTGCCACCGGATGCCTGGGCGACGGATTTCCTGAACATGGCTATCTCCTTCTCGCGCGTGACTCGACAAGCTGGCACATGGACTGCTCGCCAGCCGCGAAAGCGGTGGCGGCGCAGGGAAAGCACGGGACGGGGCTCATTCGACCGTGACCGATTTGGCGAGGTTCCTCGGCCGGTCGGCGTCCTTGCCGAGGGCAAGGGCGAGCGCATGGGCGAGGTACTGCAGTGGGACGACCGCGGCAAGCGGTCCCCACGAGGGCTGCTGCTCACCCGGCAGCTGGAACAGCGCTTCGGCGGACTGACCGACCTGGATCACCCGGGCGCCGCGGGCACGTACCTCGGCGATGCTGCCCGCCATCTTCGCCGGGTCGCCACCGTCGATGACCACGACAGGCGTGCCGGGTCCGATCAGGGCGATCGGGCCGTGCTTGAGCTCACCGGCGGCATGCGCCTCCGCCCACCGATACGTGATCTCCTTGAGCTTCAGCGCGCCCTCGCGCGCGTACGGGAGTCCCCCCGCCCTGGACAGGAACAGGAAGCCCTCGCCGTCCGCGAGCATCTCCGCGAGCGCCTCGGCGCTGTCCCGCGTGGTCGCCAGCACTTCGCGGAGCTGGTCCGGTGTCTCGGCGAAGGCACGGATGTGAGGCCACAGCGTGGCACAGACACCGGTGCGCGCGGCCGCGAGGGACAGGCCGAGCGCACTCCCGACGAGGACCTGCGCGGTGAACGTCTTGGTCGCAGCGACACTCATCTCGGTGCCGGCGTCGCAGAGCAGGACGGCGTCCGCCCTCCGCCCGAGTGTGGAGTGCGCCACGTTGGTGACGGCCAGCACCGGGCCGCCGAGCCGCTCCACCGCGGACAGGACGTCGGCGGTCTCGCCTGACTGCGAGACCGCGACGGTCAGCGTGTCGCTCTCTGTGAGCTCCTCCGCCCACTCGGAGGCCACCACCAGCCGCGTGGGCAGCCCGGCGACCTGCCGGAACACGCGGGCCGTCGCTGCGGCGGCGTTCAGCGAGCTGCCACACGCGACGAACCTCACCCGCTGGGGTTCGGGTAGCCGCAGGTCGCGCCACAGCGAACCGTCCAGCCCGGGTAGCAGCCTCGACACGACCCGGCTGGCCACCGCGTCCTGCTCGGCGATCTCCTTCGACATGTAGTCGACGTGGCCGGCGAAGCCGACCTCGGCCACCCGAGGTTGCGTCGGGATGTGCGGCCTGCGCTCCCCGGGCTTGCCGTCGGCGCCCCACCAGCGCACGCTCTCCCCCAGGTCGACGACATCACCGTCCTCGAGCGCCATCACGTACTCGCACGACCCGGCGAGCGCTGCGGCATCCGAGGCCACGTGCAGCCCCTCACTGCCGATGCCCAGCAACAGGGGGGATCGCATGGCGGTGGCGGCGAGCGAGCCCGTGGCGGCGTCCAGCGCCACGACCGCCCACGACCCGCGCAGCACCGGGTGCGTCAACAGCAGAGCCTCCGCGAGGGTGGCACCCGCCGCGACGTGCTCCTCGAGCAGGTGAGGGATCACCTCGGTGTCAACCTCGGACCGGAACCCGTGCCCGCGTGCGACCAGCTCGGTCCGGAGTGACGGGGCATTGTCGATGACACCGTTGTGCACGACGGCTATCCCCCCCGAGCAGTCGATGTGGGGGTGCGCGTTCTGCTCGGTCGGTGCGCCGTGGGTGGCCCAACGGGTGTGGCCGATGCCCGCCGTGGCGGACAGCGGCAGGCTCCCCGAGCCGGTGGACTCCTGGCATCGTCGTTCGAGGTCCGCCACCTTGCCGGCGCTGCGGACGACGTCCAGCTCCTGCCGCCCCGGCGACGCCAGTGCGACGCCGGCGGAGTCGTACCCCCGGTACTCGAGGCGATGAAGGGAGGTCAGCAGGAAATCCAGCGCCCCGGACGGGCGCCTGCAGCCAGTGATACCGCACATGGTGTCAGCCCGTCAGAGAGTCGCGCGATGCGGCGCGGAGTCGAAGCGGTAGGTCGCGTCGAGGATGAGCGGGTGCCCCACGACCCACGAGTGGTCCACCCCGGGGTGCACCGTGTTGAGGATGACCAGGTCCCCAACGAAGCCGCCGGGCCCGGCCTCAAGTGCCACCTGGACGGTCCCGTCGCCGAGCCGGAGCTCCGGCACGAAGGCGTCCGTGTAGCCGACTTCGGCTCCCGCCGCAGCGAGTCGCTCGAGGATCTCGAGTGCCGGCGACTCGCGGCAGTCCGCGACACCGGCCTTGTAGGACACCCCGACGACCAGCACGGACGCGCCGCGTAGGGACTTGCTCCCCTCGGCCAGCAGCTCCCGGGCCCGTTCCACGACCTGACGGGGACGTCCCGCGATGGAGGCCATCGCCTGCTCGAGCAAGGGTGCCGACCGGCGGCTGCCCTTGAGCTGCCACAGCAGGTAGTGCGGGTCGCAGGGGATGCAGTGACCGCCGACCCCCGAGCCGGGGTGGAACGCCATGAAGCCGTACGGCTTGGTCTTGGCCGCCTCGATGACCTCCATGACCTCGACCTGCAGCTCTCTGCTGATGTCGGCGAGCTCGTTGACCAGCGCAATGTTCACCGCACGGAACGAGTTCTCGAACAGCTTGGTGAGCTCGGCAACCTCCGGGCTCGACACGACATGGATCCGTCGCGCGTAGGCGGAGATGACCTGGGCGGCGCGTCCACTGCACACCGGAGTGATGCCGCCGACCACGCGGGCGACGTCCTCCTGGGGCACGTCGGTGTTGCCGGGGTCGATGCGCTCCGGGCTGAAGGCGACGCAGATGTCCTGGCCCATACGGAATCCCCGGGCCTCCAGCGGTCTGACGAGCAGGTCGCGCGTCGTCCCGACGTAGGTGGTGGAGGTCAGGACGATGACCTGGCCGGCGACCGCGCGCTGCACCACCGCTTCGCAGGCGGCGGCCAGCAGCTGCAGGTCTGGGACGAGGTGGTGGTCGACGGGGGTCGGCACACAAACGATCACCGTCTCCGCGGAGGCGATTGCATCGCTGTCGTCCGACAGCTCGAGAGATCCATCGGCCATCGCGGTGGCAAGCCGTTCGTGGTCGCGGCTCACCAGGTCCACGTGGTCGGCCCGGATCGCGCCGAGCCGCGCCTGGCTCACGTCGACGCCGATCACGGACCTGCCAGCGTGGACGAACGCCAGAGCGGTCGGCAGCCCGACGTAGCCGAGACCGACGATGGCGATGTCGTGGGTGAAGGAGTGGTTCGTGTTCGTGAGCTGCTCGGGGATCGTCGTCAGGTCGATGACCGATTCCACGGGCACATTGGCCTGCTTCAACACTGTGGCCTCCCGAATTTGCGGCCCTCTTGCGCCGGCCGAGCCGATGGGCCCGACAGGCCGCTGGGGCCGTTCGGCACTCACCGTGACCGCCGTCGGGAGCCACGGCTAGAGGGACACCCGGGAAACCAGCAGAAATGACTAGAGAACCTGTCCGGTTAGTCGTTGATCTCGCGACAATGGGCGGCTTGACGGGTTTCAGAGTTTATCGCTGACCGCCAAACCGGTCACGGACTGTAGTTGTCAAAGCGCCGCCGGGGACGAGGTCCAGCTGACTAGGCACTTCGGGTGGCGCCACAGCCGAACGGCTGACGCGGCGCCGCCGGCTGGTCCGTGGAACAGGTCCGGTCGGCCGGTATCGGCGATTCGGCTGAATCCGGATAGTGAGCCGCGGAACGGCAGTTGCCCGTCTCCGACAGTCGACCCGGCACAGGCCGGAAGACCCTTCGAAAGGGGAGTCCCGATGCTTGCTCTCGTTGTCTACCTGAAGTCCCTGCTCACCTCCGAGGACGAGGGCGCCACCGCCGTCGAGTACGGCCTGATGGTTGCGCTGATCGCCGGCGTCATCTTCGCCGCGGTCGGGCTGCTCGGAACCGCGGTGAACACCGCCTTCACCAACGTCACCGGCGCCTTCTGACACCGGCGACACACCCGGCGCCCGTCCGTCCGGCGCCGGGTGATCGCGTCCGCCGTCATCTCGCGACTTGAGGGGAAGGGAAATCGTGACCGCAAACCGCTCTCGCCGCGCGGATGACTCAGGCGCAACCGCGGTGGAATATGCGCTCGTCGTCTCACTGATCGCCACGGTCATCGCCGGTTCCGTCGCCCTGCTCGGCCTCAGTCTCGTGCCGATGTTCTTGTCGGTCCTGCCCGGACTATGAGGCCTTGCGATGCCATGCGACCGGCGAGAGCCTGACGGTGGAGCAGCCGCCGTCGAGTTCGCGCTCATCGTGCCGCTGTTCCTGTTGCTGGTCTTCGGCATGATCGACTTCGGTCGTGCGTACAACATGCAGCTGGCGTTGACCGAGGCAGCCCGCGAAGGCGTACGGCCGATCGCGCTGCGCGAGGCCGGGGCGAACGCCACGACAGCGACCCGCGCGGCCATCCCGGCCGGCTCGGGCATTGTGGCGTCGACCGTAGGTGTTACCGCGATCACCTGTCCCGGCGGCGTACTGAGCCTGCCCGTCCCGAACGCCAAGGTCACCGCGACCAAGACATTCACGTTCCTCACTCCCGGCCTCGGCACGCTCGCCAACCTGGCCAAGCGCAGTGGCGGCTCCTCGCTCGGCGGTTCCTTCACGATCACCGGCCAGGGGGTCATGCGATGTGGAGGCTGAGGGACGACGAAGGTGTGTTCGCCGTCATGTTCGCCATCGTGATGTCGGTGGCGCTGTTCGGCCTCGCCGCTCTGGTGGTCGATGTCGGCGCCGTCTACGCCGAGAGCAGGCAGCTGCAGAACGCTGCTGACTCCGCGGTCCTCGGTGCCGCCGACGACTGCGCCGTCAGCTCCTCATGCACCGGGGCCGGGGAGGCCGCATCCGTTGCGTCACTGGCCAACGCGAACTCCAACGACGGTGCCTCGAACGTCCTTGAGGTCTGCGGCAGGGGCCGGTCCGGTCTGTCGGCCTGTGCAGCTTCCGCTGCCACTCCGGCGCACTGGGACTGTGGTCCTGCACCGGCCTCCGGCAACTTCGTCCAGGTCAGGACCTCAACCCGTACGGCTGGTGGTTCCTCGCTGCTGCCACCGCGGTTCGTCAGGGCCATCCCTGGTTTGGCGGGCTACCCCGGCACCAACGTCAAGTCGTGCGCCAGGGCGGCCTGGGGGTTCCCGGACTCCATCAGCGGCGTGCTGCCCTTGACCTTCTCGATCTGCGAGTACAACGCATTCACCAGCTCCGGCACCGTCTTCCAGCCCTCGGGTCCGTATCCGGCGCCGACGCCCTGGCCCACCGAGAAAGCGATCTACTTTCACTCGACGCAGATCAACGACCCGCTGGCACCGCACTGCAACCAGGGCCCGTCCGGGGCGGACGTGCCCGGAGGGTTCGGCTGGCTGACCCCGACGTCGGGTTGCCAGCTGACCGAGGTGATCGGCGGCTGGTACAGCGACAGCACCGGCAGGTCCGCACCCGCCGGGTGCGACTTCGCCCCCCTGATCGGGCATGTCGTGGACATCCCGATCTACGACGCGCTGGCCGGAACGGGCTCGAACGCCAAGTACGAGCTCAAGGGCTTTGCGCCGTTCTTCCTCACCGGCTACTACGCGCAGTCCTCCGACAAGGTGAACTCCCTTGTCGACAACCGGCCCAAGTGCCCCAGCAACAGCCCTAGCGACAGCTGCATCAAGGGCTTCTTCACCCACGACCTGGTCCCCGCCTCCGGCACCATCGGTCCCGGGACCGGTCTCGGCACGGTCGTCGTTCAGCTGACCGGCTGACGGCGCCCTGTCGCCTCTTGTGAAAGGACCTGTCATGGGCCGACGCATTCTTCTCTTCACCCTGGCGCTGATCCTCGCTGTCGGTGGCACCGGCGCGGTGCTCGCCTATGTGTCGAAGGCCGACTCCCGGGCGCTGGCCAAGGAGCAACCGGTCGTCGTCGTCACGGCGCAGCACGACATTGCGGCCGGGACGTCGGTGAAGGACGCCCAGGCGAAGGGCTGGCTGGTCACGACGCAGATCCCACGGAAGACCGTGCCCCTGGGTGCCGTGACCGATGTGGCAGCCCTCAACGACGAGATCGCCCTCACCACGGTCTACTCCGGTCAGATCGTGATGCCGTCCCTCTTCGGGACCAAGGCGCCGACGACGTCCGGGCTCACCCTGACGCCGGGCACCCTCGCGGTGAGCGTCCAGGCCGACGACCCGATGCACGTCGGCAGCTTCCTGTCGCCCGGGGCCGAGGTCGCCGTCTTCGACACCTACAACTCCTACACCGGTGATGCCCCGCCGTGGACTCCGTCCGGCGACGGCATCTCCGAGGACTTCAAGGTCGACCGCGCGACCCGGCTCCTGCTGGCCAGGGTCAGGGTGCTTGCGGTCGGGACGGCGACCTCCGCCGGATCGGCGAAGTCGGCTGACGCGACGACCGCACCGGGCGCCGCGGCCAGTCCGGCAGCGTTGTTGACCCTCGAGGTCGTGCAGGCGGACGCGGAGAAGCTGATCCATGCCACGCAGACCGGCCACCTGTACTTCGCCTTGGTGAACGAGGCGTCCAAGATCGCGCCCAGCGGTGGTATCGACAACCGCACCCTCTTCGGCGGGAAGTAGCGCCATGGCCATCCTGGTAGAAGGCAATCCGGAGACAGCGACGTTGCTGCACGCCGCCGCAGGCGGCGGCGAGCGGGTCGAGAACCTCGGCTCCTTGCGACGGGTGCTGGAGAGGTCGAACGACGACGTGGTCGTGGTCGGACCGGACATCGATCTCGAGGCGGCCCTGGAGTTCGCCGCGTCCGTGCGGGTGGCCGAGCCGGCGAGAGGCTTCGTGCTCGTCCGCCGCAGGGTGGACGCGACTGTCCTCAGCCAGGCGTTACGGGCCGGCGTACGTGAGGTCGTCGGAGCCGACAACCTGCAGGCCCTCAACGAGGCCTGCCGGGCCTCGGCCGAGATCAGCCGGCAGTTCCGGCAGGGCCGGGGGGACGCGGCCGAAGCCGGCGGGTCGGCGCCCGCACTGGCGACCCACATCTCGGTGTTCTCCGCCAAGGGAGGCTGCGGCAAGACCACGGTAGCGACCAATCTCGCGGCTGCGCTGGCCGCCCAGGGACATCGTGTCTGCCTGCTCGACCTGGACCTCGCTTTCGGCGACGTGGCGATAGCTCTGCAGCTGTTCCCCTCTCGTACCATGGCGGACGCGGTGGCATTGTCAGGCCGGATCGACCGCACGGCTATCGAGTCGTTGACAACGCCGCACAGCCACAACCTGGACACGCTGCTGGCTCCGCTGGGGCCCGGTCTGGCCGACACCATCTCCGGGGCGACCGTCACCGAGGTCATCCGGGTCGCCAAGACGATGTATGACGTCGTCATCGCGGACACGCCGCCGGCCTTCACCGACCACGTCCTGGCCACCTTCGACGAGTCGGACATGTTCCTGCTGCTGGCCACGCTCGACGTGCCTGCGGTGAAGAACCTCAAGCTCACGCTGGAGACCCTGGACATGCTGGGGTCGCCCAAGGAGCACCGGGTGGTCGTGCTCAACCGGGCGGATGCCCAGGTCGGGCTGGTCGTGGCGGACGTCGCCAAGATGCTGGGCACGCCGGTGGGCGTGCAGGTCCCGTCGAGCCGGGCGGTCCCTGCGTCCGTGAACAAGGGGATCCCCCTGGTGATGGACCAGCCGAACCATGCCGTCAGTCAGGTCTTCCGCAAGTTCGCCAAGGAGCGGTTCCCGCGCCCGGCCGCCAGGGGCGCGAAACGGTCCGGGGATCACCGCGGCTTCTCCATGCTCCGCCGCGGAGGTGGGTCATGACGCTGGCAGAGCGACTCGCCGCAGCACGGGCTGCGCAGGAGCCGGCCGCGCCGGCCCGTACCCGGCGTCCGCATCGCGCCGCTGCGACGGACTCGTTCGTCTACCTCAAGCGCAGCGTGCACCTGACGCTGGTGGAGCGCCTCGGCCCCCAGCTCTACGACGCCCACATGACGGAGTCGGAGCTGGAGTCACAGGTCCGCCAGACGCTGCAGTCGGTGCTGGAGGTCGAGGAGACCCCGCTGACGGTCGCGGACCGCACCCGGATCGCCCAGGAGATCGCCGACGACATCCTCGGGTACGGCCCGCTGGAGCCGTTCCTGCGCGACCCCGAGGTCACCGAGGTCATGGTGAACGGACCGGACCAGATCTACGTCGAGGTCGCGGGAAAGCTGCGGCCGGTGACCGCCGCCTTCAACGACGAGGGGCATCTGCGCCGCACCATCGAGAAGATCGTGGGCCGAGTGGGCCGGCGCATCGACGAGTCGAGCCCCATGGTCGATGCCCGGCTTCCCGACGGCAGCCGGATCAACGCCGTCGTGGCGCCGATCGCCCTCGACGGGTCAATTCTGACCATTCGCAAGTTCGCCGCAGATCCCTTCACCGCAAGGGATCTCGTCGACTTCGGCACGTTCACTCCCGCCGTGTGGCATTTTCTCGAGGCCTGCGTGCGCGGCCGGTTGAGCGTCCTGATCAGCGGTGGGACCGGCTCAGGCAAGACGACGACGCTGAACGTCCTGTCCGCCGCGATCCCGGTGGAGGAGCGGATCGTCACCATCGAGGACGCAGCGGAGCTGCAGCTGCACCAGGAGCATGTCCTGCGGCTCGAGGCCCGCCCCCCGAACATCGAGGGCCGCGGTACGGTCTCGATCCGGGACCTGGTCCGCAACGCGTTGCGCATGCGCCCGGACCGCATCGTCATCGGCGAGGTACGGGACGGCGCCGCGCTCGACCTGCTGCAGGCGATGAACACAGGCCACGACGGATCACTGAGCACCGTGCACGCCAACAGCCCACGAGATGCCCTGTCCCGTCTGGAGACCATGGTGCTGATGGCCGGGGTCGACCTGCCGGTCAGGGCCATCCGCGAGCAGGTCGCGAGCGCCATCGACATCATCGTGCACCAGTCGCGGCTCAAGGATGGTGGCCGGCGGGTCACGCACGTCACCGAGGTGTCCGGGATGGAGGGTGACGTCGTCACGCTGCAGGACGTGTTCCTCTCGGACTTCGCGATGGGCTTCGACGCCCAGGGGGTGTTCCAGGGCGTCCTGCGCTCGACCGGGCTGCGCCCCAAGGCGGTGGAGCGGTTGGCCGATGCCGGGGTCGCGGTCGATCCGACCATCTTCGCGTTCGACCGGTTCTCGCGATGAGGCGCACCAGG
>JAWWOM010000260.1:0-5529 GCA_033851655.1 Frankiales bacterium | reverse complement strand
CCGAGGTCAGGACGAACGCGCCCTTGCGGGTCCCTACCAGAACTCGTACGCCCACCATGTCGCCTCCGCGGTCGTGTCCTAGGCACTAGGACGTCGGGCCGGGGCCAATCTCATCGCCCTTCGGTGGCTCAGGTCAACGACCGGCGTACTCGTCGTCGGTGATGTGCTCGCCCCACTCGGTCTCCGGCGTCTGTGGGTCCTCCGCACCCTCCCACATGGCGAGGTGGCACATGAAGTGGTCGGCGGCGGCGCCGTGCCAGTGCCACTCCTGCGGCGGGGTCCATACGGTGTCGCCCGGCCGCATGAGGACCAGCTCACCGCCGCGGGACTGGACCAGCCCGACGCCATCGGTGACGTGCAAGGTCTGCCCCATGGCGTGCCGGTGCCACCCGGTACGGGCGCCGGGGGCGAAGCGCACCAGATTCACCCGCAGCCGCGACGGCGCGGAACGCTTGGCGATGACGTCGACCCACACGTCGCCGGTGAACATCTCCGCCGATCCCTTGGCGGACGGCGCCTTGGCCAGGATCTCCATCATCGTCTCCCTCGTCCGGTTCCCGTGCGCTGCCTCCCGTTGTGCCCAGCGAACAACCGGGCGACGCCTCTGCTGGCATGCCAACGTCCTGCTAGCCTTGCTGGCATGCCAGCAACTGCGCCCGTCGAGCCGAGCCGAGGGGGTGCGGTGAAGGGCGTTGACGTCGCGGTCGCGCCGGTGAGTTCGGCCCTGCTGCAGCTTGTTCGTGCCCACGCGAGCTTGGCGGTCGGGATGCTCGCCGACATCGGGCTCGCGCCGCCACAGGAACTCGTCTTGCTCTACCTGGCCGAGCACGGGCCCAGCCCACAGCGTGACCTGGTGCGATACCTGGGTCGGGATCGATCCACGGTCACGGCCACAGTGCAGGCGATGGAACGCAACGCCCTGATCGCGCGCAGCCCGTCAACGACCGACGGTCGTGCCCTCACCGTGCGGCTCACCCGACGCGGTTCGGGTCTGTGCCCACGGGTGAACGCGATCTGGACCGAGCTGGAGCAGACGACCTTCGGCTGGCTGACCCCGCCCCAGCGCTCCCGGCTGGTACGGACACTCGCCGATGCGCAGGCCCGCGCCAGCGCCGGCAGACCCTCGGGTGGACTGCGCCGGTGACGGCGTGCCGAATCCCGGTCGACCCGGAGCGGAGGCTTCCCATGCGTGCGATCGTCTACGACCGCTTCGGCGGTCCAGAGGTGCTGCATCTGGCCGAGGTCGAAGAGCCGACTCCCGGTGCAGGTCAGGTGCAGATCCGGGTCCGAACCGCTGGCGTCAATCCGGTCGACGCCAAGCAGCGGCGCGGCGACTTCGCCGCCGCTGTCCCTGCGCGGTTTCCGCAGCGACTCGGCAACGAGTACGCCGGGGTCGTCGCGGCCCTCGGGGCCGGCGTTACCGGACTGGCGGTCGGTGCGGAGGTGTTCGGCTCCGCGACCGGGCAGTGCTACGCCGAGGCCGTCGTCGTGGACGCCACCGAGGTGGTGGCCAAACCCCCTGAGATGCCATGGCAGATTGCTGGGACGCTTTCTGCCGTCGGTCAGACCGCCTACACCGCGCTGAACGCGCTCGACGTACAACCCGGCGACACGCTGCTCGTCCACGCCGCTGCCGGCGGGGTCGGCAGCATCGCCGTTCAACTGGCCCGACAGCGTGGCGCGGCCGTCATCGGCACCGCCAGCGCCGGCCATCACGACTACCTGCGGTCGCTGGGCGTCACCCCTGTCAGCTACGGCCCTGGACTGGCCGAACGGATCGCCCTGCTCGCTCCCGACGGCATCGACGCTGCGCTGGATCTCGTCGGCGGCGACGCCATCAGCACCTCCCTGGCCCTCGTCAACGACCGGGACCGAATCGGCACCACCGTCGACGCCGAGGCCGTGCGCAGCTACGGCATCCAGCGGCTCGGCGCACGATCGACCGCGGCCCTGCTGGAGCTGGCCACGCTCTGCTCCCACGGTCTGCTCACGCTGTCCATCGAAGCCGCCTACCCGCTCGCCGAGGCCGAGCGCGCCCACGAACACATCGAAACTGGCCACGTGAAAGGCAAGATCGCGCTGCTCGTTGGTTGAACAGAGCCGTCAGACGGCGACCAGCTCCTCGGGGGAGGGGGCCAGCGGGCGCCCGCCGGCCTGGCCGCCGACGCGCAGGAACACGACCAGTGACACGAGCGTGGTCGCGCCCATCAGGGCGGCCATCGCGGTGGCTGAACCCTCGGACCACAGCCCGGCCACGGGAGCCAGCAGCGCCCCGATGACGAACTGCAGGCAGCCGAGGAACGCACTCGCGGTCCCTGCCACCTCCGGGTGGTCGGCGAGGGCGACCGCGGTGGCGTTGGGGCCGACCAGCGCCTGCGCGAACAGCATCACGCTGAGCGGGATCATCAGCCCGACCACCCCGGCGGTACGCGTCGCGGCCACCACGACCAGCACCACGGCGGCCGCCGTCATCACCAGCAGGCTGGTCAGGATCAGCGGCCGCGGCCGCACCCGGCCGACGATGCGGACGTTGACGTGGCTCGCGCTGACCATGAACACGGCGTTGATCCCGAAGATGACGCCGAACGTCTGCGCCGAGAGGCCGTACCCCCGCTCGAAGACGAACGACGCCACCGAGATGTAGACGAGCAGGGCGGCGAAGGCGAAGGACGACGTCAGGGCCGCGCCGAGAAAGACCTTGTCCTTGCTCAACATCCGGTACGCCGCGCGGCTGGCCGGCCAGCCGCCGGTGGTACGCAGGTGGGCCGGGTTCGTCTCCGGCAGCCATCGGGACATCGCCGCGAGCTCGACGGCGCCGACGACGGCCAGCAGGACGAAGACGCCGCGCCAGTCGGTGACCCGGAGCAGCTGGCCGCCGAAGAACGGCGCGAGGATCGGCACCAGGCCGGTGATGGTCATCAGCCGGGAGAGGAACCTGGCCACCTCGACGCCTTCGAACAGGTCTCTGACCAGGGCACGGACCACGACGATCGACGTGCTCGCGATCACTCCCTGAGCGACCCGCAGACCGATCAGCACCCCCGCGTTCGGCGAGAAGGCACAGACCACCGTGATCGCCACGTAGAGCCCCAGGGCGAGGCGCAGCGGCGCGATCCGGCCGTGGGCATCGGAGAGCGGTCCCGCGACCAGCTGCCCGACCGCGGTCCCGATCAGGTACGCGGTCAGCGTGAGCTGGATCGCCGACTGCCCGGCGTGCAGGTCGTGCCCCATGGCCGGGAAGGCCGGCAGGTAGAGGTCGGTCGTCAGCGGGCTGAGAGCCGTCAGCGCCGCGATGAGAAAGGTCAGCTGTTTACGTCGTTCGGGTGCGGTCAACGGCAAGACGGGTCAAGCTCCCAGGACGTTCTTTATCGGTCAAGTCCCATGGTACGCGGCTCAGCGGACGGTACGGCGGCTGCCCATCCGCAGCCACAGCAGCAGCACGATCACCGCTCCGATGACCGAGCCCACGATCCCCGAGGGCTGGAAGAAGCCGTCCTGCGAGTCCTTGTGGAACAGCAGGTAGCCGAGGAACCCGCCGACGAACGAGCCGATGATGCCCAGGACGATGGTCCCCGCGATGGAGAGGTCCTGCCGTCCCGGCACGAGCAGGCGGGCGAGGGCGCCGGCGATCAGGCCGACGATGACGAGGCTGACGATGAGACCGAGCATGAGATCCTCCAACGGGTCACCGGGCTGGACCCCGGTCTTCGCCGACGCTGATGACTGCGCAGGCGGCCCCGTACTACCCGGTGCGCCGCCCGGCTCAAAACACCCCTAGGTGGGGAAAACGGGGACACGCGGAGACCTCCTGGCGCGCCAGGTGCGCAGCGCGCCAGGAGGCCTCGGTCCGCGTCAGCTCAGGGTGAGTGCGGTGTCGTCCACGAAGAACGACGTCGCGAGCCCGCTGTCCTCCGTGCCGGTCCACTTGATGGTCACCGTCGAGCCTGCGTAGGCCGTCAGGCTGACCGTCCGGAGCACGTAGCCGGTGCCCTTGTTGAGGTTGGAGTACGACTGCACGGTGGTCCCGTTGGCGGTGACCGCGAGCTTGTCGTACGCCGTCGTCGTCGTGGTCTCACTCGAGCTGATGTAGAGGTAGTACGAGAGCGATGCGCTGCAGCCCGCCGGGATGCTGACCGACTGCGAGAGCGTGTCGGTGTGCGTGCTTCCGTAGCCGTCCAGCCAGGCATATCCGGTGCCCGCGTGGGAGTGCGCCGAGTCCGTGTTGATGACGCCGCTGGTCTGTGACCAGCTGGTGGCGCCCGACTCGAAGCCCGGGTTGAGCAGCTTCTGGCCGGAGCAGGAGCCGCCCCCGCCCGAGGTGCTGATCGTCCAGGTGAACGAGGTGCTGCCCGTGGCCCCGGTCGAGTCCTTCGCCGTCGCGGTCACGGTGAACGTGCCTGCAGCAGAGGGAGTCCCGGAGATCAGGCCGCCGGAGCTGATCGACAGGCCAGTAGGCAGACCGGTCGCCGTCCAGGTGTACGGGGACGTGCCGCCGCTGGCCGAAAGCTGCAGCGAGGTCGCGGTGCCGACCGTGCCGGTCCTCGAGCCCGGGTTGGCGACCGTCACGGGTGCTGGCCCGCTGCTGCCGGCCTTGAACGCCGCCACGCCGGCCGGCGTACCGAGGCCGGTCGGACCGTCCCAGCCGGCGCCGGCGGTGCACAATGGCGCTCCGCAGGTCCCGTTCGAGCCGGTGGTCACGTCGTTGAGGTTGCCGGTGTGCGCGTACGGATAGGCGTTCGGACTGTCCGATGCGCCAGGCGTTCCGGCGAGGGCGTAGACCGACGCGATGATCGGCGCCGCTGCACTCGTACCCCCGTAGACCGCCCAGCCGGAGCCGCCGTAGGTCTGGTAGACCGCGACACCGGTGGCCGGGTCGGCAACGGCCGAGACGTCGGCCTCTGCCCGCTTGCTGCACCCGGTGCTGATCCCGTTCTGGAAGGCCGGCTTGGCGACGTACTGCGAGCAGCCCGACCCGGCACCCTCGGTGTAGCTCGTGGTGTTCCAGACCTTCTCGGTCCAGCCTCGTGCGTTGCTCGCCGTGCTCAGCGACGTGCCGCCGACAGCGGTCACGTACGCCCCCGTCGCCGGGTAGGAGCCGCCGTCGTAGTCGGAGTCACCGGAGCTCGCCGTGATGGCAACGCCCGGGTGGTGGAAGTACGACGTGTCGTAGCTGTTCTCCGAGCCGCTCTCCGGGCCGCCGTAGGAGTTGGAGACGAACTTCGCACCCATGGTCACCGCCCGGTTGACGGCGGTGCCGAGGTTGGTCATGGACGCGGTCGTGGCCTCGACCAGCAGGATGTGGCAGAGCGGGCAGACCGCCGAGACCATGTCCAGGTCGAGGGAGATCTCGCCGGCCCAGCCGGTGTTGGCCGCGGGCAGCGACGTCGTCGAGCCGGTCTGGCTGACCTTGGTGAAGCAGCCGTTCGCCACCGTGCAGGCCGGCAGGCCGTACTGCGAGCGGTAGGCGGCCAGGTCCGAGGCGGCGTTCGGGTCGTCATAGGCGTCGACGATGGCGACGGTCTGTCCCGA
>JAWWOM010000174.1:0-17725 GCA_033851655.1 Frankiales bacterium | reverse complement strand
CCTGGCGGGCAATGCGAAGAGCCCCTGACCTGAAACCGCAGGTCAGAGGCTCTTTCGATCGGTGTCCGAGGGGGGACTTGAACCCCCACGCCCGTTAAAGGGCACTAGCACCTCAAGCTAGCGCGTCTGCCATTCCGCCACTCGGACGCGGCACACAGACGGGTCAGCCCGTCGGCGCTGGACAACGATACAACATCGGCAGAGTGCTCCTGACGGTCCTGAGTCCCGCCGCCACCGCTCGGTATAGCCTCGGATCAAGCTCGCCACCGACGCCGAGGAGCACCCCGTGACCGCAGCGCCGACCAGTGCCGAGGACGAGGTCGTCGAGATCTGCCGTGACCTCATCCGGATCGACTCGTCCAACCCGACGAGCAACGAGCGGAAGGCCGCCGAGTACGTGGCGGAGAAGCTGGCCGAGGTTGGCCTCGTACCGGAGATCATCGAGTCCGCTCCCGGGCGGGCCAGCGTGATCACCCGGATGGAGGGCGCCGACCCCAGCCGGGAGGCGCTGCTGATCCACGGCCACCTCGACGTGGTTCCCGCCGACGCCAGCGAGTGGTCGGTCGACCCGTTCGCGGGCGAGATCGTCGACGGCATGCTCTACGGTCGCGGCGCCGTGGACATGAAGGACATGGACGCGATGATCCTGTCGATCGTGCGGCACCGGATGCGTACGGGGCAGAAGCCGCCGCGCGACGTGGTGCTCGCCTTCCTCGCCGACGAGGAGGCCGGCGGTGCCAAGGGCGCGCACTGGCTCGTCGACAACCGGCGGGAGCTCTTCGACGGCTGTACGGCGGCCGTCAGCGAGGTCGGCGGCTTCAGCGTCACCGTCGCCGAGAACCAGCGGCTCTACCTGATCCAGACCGCCGAGAAGGGGATGGCCTGGCTCAAGCTGACCGCCAGGGGCAGGGCCGGTCACGGCAGCTTCATCAACGACGACAACGCGGTGACGGCACTGACCGAGGCGGTCACCCGGATCGGCAGGCACACCTTCCCGGTCCAGATCACGCCGACCGTGCAGCGCTTCCTCGAGGAGCTGTCCGACAGCCTGCACGTCGAGCTGGACCCGGACGACATCGAGAACACCGTGACCAAGCTCGGCTCCATCGCCCGGATCATCGGGGCGACGCTGCGGCACACCGCCAACCCGACCATGCTCGAGGCCGGCTACAAGGTCAACGTCATCCCCAGGGTCGCCTCGGCCAGCATCGACGGCCGGTTCCTGCCCGGGCTCGAGGAGGACTTCTTCCGGCAGCTGGACGAGCTGCTCGGACCGGACATCCAGCGCGAGTTCATCCACCATGACATCGCGGTCGAGACCGAGTGGGAGGGCGCCCTCGTCGACGCGATGAGCGCGGCGATCAGGGCGGAGGACCCGCAAGGCCGCCCGGTCCCGTACACCCTCTCCGGCGGTACGGACGCGAAGTCGTTCTCCTTGCTGGGCATGAAGTGCTACGGCTTCTCGCCGCTGCGGCTGCCGGCCGACCTCGACTTCGCCGGCATGTTCCACGGCGTCGACGAGCGGGTTCCGCTGGAGTCGTTGAAGTTCGGGGCGCGAGTGCTGGACCGGTTCCTCTCCGACAGCTGAGCGTCCGGACGGGCATCGCTAGGCGGGCAGTCCGGCCAGGGTGCTGCGGGCGCGGATGATCTTGCGCTTGAGGGTGACCTTGCGGCTGCCGTCCGGGAACAGCCTGGTCCGATCGAGCTCCCAGTGGCCGTACTCGGCGTGCTCGGTGAGCAGGCGGAGAGCGGCGCTGCGCGAGGTGTCGCGGGGGATGTAGACCCGCTGGTACTCGAACTCCACGGCTCTAGTTTGCCCGATCGCTCACTGTTGTTCACGCAGCAGGCCGGCCAACCTGGTGCGGCGGGGCCGAGCACCCACCTGGGCCACCGCCCGGCTGAGCGCGGGACCGGCGGCGTGGACGACCGACAGGTGCCGCGCGGCGCGCGTGAGAGCGGTGTAGACCAACGGTCGGGACAGCATGCCGACGCCCTCGGGCGGCAGCACCACGACCACAGCCGGCCACTCCGAGCCCTGGGCCCGGTGCACCGTGATCGCCCAGCCGTGCCGGAGGTCGGCCAGCACGCTGCCCGGGATCGCGACGGGGGCCGATCCGGTGAACGACACCACCAGCTGGCCGTCGGTGACGGCCGTCACCACACCGATCTCGCCGTTGGCGAAGCCCTCGTCGAGGTGGTTGGCGGTCGCGACGATGCGGTCGCCCACGTCGAATCCGCCGAGTGTTCCCGTACCCGGATTGAGTTTTGCCTTGAGCGCCGAGTTCAGTGCCGCGGTGCCGGCCGGCCCGCGGTGCACCGGGGTCACGACCTGGATGTCGTCGCCGGCGATGCCGAGGGCGCGGGGAATGGAGTCCGTGACCAGCTGCACCGTGCGGTGAGCTGCCTCGTCCGAACCCTTGGCCGGGACGACCACCACCTCGCGGGTCGGGTCGTCGACCGGGGGGAGAACCCCGCCGCGTACGGCGATCGCGAGCCGGGCGATGGTGCCACCCTCGGCCTGGCGGTGCAGTGTGGTGAGCTCGGTGACCGGGACCACGCCGGAGTCGAGGATGTCGCCGAGCACCCGTCCGGCGCCGATCGACGGCAGCTGGGCGGGATCGCCGACGATCATCAGATGAGCGCCGTCGGGAACCGCCTCGAGCAGCGCGGCCGCAAGCTCCGCGTCGAGCATCGACGCCTCGTCGACGACCACGATGTCGGCGTCCAGCGGCCAGTCCTCGCCGCGGGCGAACGTACCGGTCGTGCCCTGCGCGCCGAGCAGCCGGTGGATGGTGACGGCGGTCTCACCGGTGAGCTCCTCGAGCCGCTTGGCCGCCCGGCCGGTCGGCGCTGCGAGGGCGATCCTCCGGTTGCGGACCTTGGCCAACGCGACCACGGCGGCGACGGTGCGGCTCTTGCCGGTGCCGGGCCCTCCGGTCAGCACGCTCACCCCGTGCTGGGACAGGGCGGTGACGGCTGCGGCCTGAGCGGGGTCGAGGTCGGTGACCACCGGCTTGACCCCCGCCGGGTCGCAGATCGGCTTGGCCAGCGCGGTCAGCCGGGCGAGTCCCTCGGCCACCGCGTCCTCGGCCATGGCGTACCTCGGCAGCGCGGCGAGCATCGTGACCGAAGTCTCCTCGTCGACCTCCGCCGACCCGGGCGCGGGGACGATCACCACCAGCGCGTCGGCGTCGGCGGCGGCCAGCGCCCCGTCCGGGTCAGGGACGTCCAGACCGGCCAGGCTCGAGCGCATGATGTCCAGCGGGACCACGGTGTGGCCGTCGCGGGCGGCCCGGTGCAGCAGGTGCCCACACAACGCCCGCCCGCGCCGAGGGTCGTCGACCAGCCGTGACATCGGTGCCGCCAGGACCCGTACCGCCAGGGCGTCCGCCTGGGCCGGCGACGCCTCTGGCACGAGGAGCACCGACCACGGGTCCTCCCGTACGACGTCGACCGCCGCCGGCCCGTGAGCGTCGACGATCGGCATCGCCCACCGCGGCGGCAGCCCGGCAGGGACCAGCAGCTCGACGACCGCATAGACCGGGGCGGCTGCGGTGAAGTTCTGCGAGAGCCGGTCGGCCTGCTTGGCGGTGACCTTGGGCAGCTTGGTCAACCCGCCGGCGGTGACCTCGTCGGGGCTGGTGATCCCGATGCCGGCCAGCTGGCGGGCCCTCGTGCGACTCATGCCGGGCCACAGACCGGCACCCCAGAACGCGTCGAACACCTGGGTGTCCGCGGAGGGGGATTCGACGTTGGGCGAGGTCACCAGCCAACCCTACGGAACGCCACGGCCTCGGCGACCTGTCGACGTCGGAAACGACCAGAACTGTGGACAACACGATTCCGAGGAAGCGAGTTGTCCACACCGTAGAAAAGTGATATCACTCTGATATCAACTTACCAGTCGTCAGGAGAACAGCCATGACCTCGGTGCAGGATCCCACGCAAGTACAGGCGGTCCCGGTCGGCCATGAGGGAGCCCGGGTCGACATCAGGGAACGCGCGGCGCGCAACCTCGGCGGAGCGCTCGGAGTGATCGTGTTCCTGGTGTCCGTCGGCGCCGCGGTCGGCGTGGCCCTCAGCCCGGTCCCTGGGCTGGCCGTGCTGCCGGTTGTGGTCTGCGTGCTGGTGCTGACGTCCCTGGTGATCGTTCAGCCCGGTCAGACCCGGGTCATCCAGTTCTTCGGCCGGTACGTCGGTACGGTCCGCCGCCCTGGCCTGTCGTGGGTGGTGCCGTTGACGACCCGCTCCGCGATCAGCGTGCGGGTCCGGAACTTCGAGACCCACCATCTCAAGGTCAACGACGCTGATGGCAACCCGGTCGAGATCGCCGCCATCGTCGTCTGGCAGGTCGCCGACACGTCCAAGGCCGTCTACGCCGTGGACGACTACCGCAACTTCGTGTCCGTGCAGGCCGAGTCCGCTCTGCGTCACGTCGCCACCACCCATCCCTACGACGCCAGCGACGAGGGCACGTCGCTGCGGGGCTCGACCGACCTGGTCGCCGGCGAGCTGGCGGTCGAGGTCGCGCAGCGGGTGGCGCTCGCGGGTGTCGAGATCGTCGAGGTCCGGATCAGCCATCTCGCCTACGCCTCCGAGATCGCGCAGGCGATGCTGCGACGCCAGCAGGCGAACGCGGTGGTCTCTGCCCGTTCCCGCATCGTCGAGGGCGCCGTCGGCATGGTGGAGATGGCTCTGCTGCGGCTCAGCGAGGGCGGCGTCGTCGAGCTCGACGAGGAGCGCAAAGCCGCCATGGTGAGCAACCTGATGGTCGTGCTCTGCGGTGATCAACCCGCCTCGCCGATCGTCAACGCCGGGTCGCTCTACACGTGAGCCAGGCCCGCAAACCTGTCTTGCTGCGCATCGACCCGGACGTGCACGACGCGCTGAGCCGGTGGGCGGCGGACGAGCTCCGCAGCGTGAACGCGCACATCGAGATGCTGCTGCGCCAGGCCCTCACCGGCGCGGGCCGGATGCCCAATCGGGCGGGCCCGCTGCCCAGGCGCGGGCGTCCGCCGGCGGGTTGACCGCTCGGCGAACGCCCGAAGGCCGGGGTCGGTCCGGGAACCGGCACTAGTTCAGCGACATCGTCTCCATCGACAGGTAGGTGCGGGCGGCCCACGACGTGGGGTCGGCGGCGAAGTGCCGCTGCAGCGCGTTGCCGGCCAGGGCGTTGTCGAGTCCGGCCATGATCATCGACTGGTCGAGGACCAGCCGGCGGTGGCCGACCTTGCCCGTCGCCGGATTGACCGCGTCGTAGAAGCCACCGTCGGCGGTGTAGACGTCCGGGTAGAGCGTGCGGAGCTGGATGATGTTCGCGTACGCCTGCTGCGGCGCGACCTGGAGGGCGAGGAACGACGCGTGCGGCGTCACGGTGGTCTCGTCGGCGCAGGTCGTGCACTGCGAGAGCCGCTGCCCCACCGGCAGGGTCTGCCCTTCCACCCCGAACGTGCCGTAGTCGCCGCTGTCGTCAGCAGTGCTCGACGGGGACATGCCCCACACCGGGTAACCGAGCTGCTCCGCGTACTTGATCTGCACCTGCGCCGTCCGGACATCGGCGAGGCCGAAGCTGCGTGGCCCCCACGCGGTCTCGGGCACGACCTCGTTGGCCATCAGCCCCTCGAACATGCCGCCGCCGAAGGTCGGGATGTAGGTGAGCGCGGTGCCGGGGTAGGTGTAGTGCCCCTCCCAGACCGGGAAGTCCTTGCCGGACTGCGGATCGCGGTAGGTCTGCCAGTAACCGACGGGTGGCCACTGGCCCTGCCAGGAGAAGTCGGGGTCGGTGCTGCAGCGCTGCGGAGGCAGCGTCCGCCAGGTGCGCCACCAGACGTCCCCGGGCATCTGGTGCAGCCCCATCCCGACGTACATCGAGATCCGCGGGTCGCTGTACAAGGCGCCGTTGTGGTAGCCGGCCGGCCCCTGGTCGACGTAGTAGCCGCCGTACTGCTGACCGGTGGGCTGGTTGCCGGCGACGGCTGGGTTGGTGTTGCAGTCGGTCTGTGCCCGGCTGTCGTAGAAGATCGAGAAGTCCATCGGCTTGATCAGGCTGTCCACCAGGGTCGACAGCTCCGGCAGAGCCTGCCGGGCGACGATGAGTCCTGAGGCGTACCAGCCATTGTCGACCGCGGACAGGAAGTAGCAGTTGTCCTGCGTCGGGGTCGTCTCCGTGGTGCAGTCGATGTTGCCCGGGTTGCGGATGACGTGTCTGGTCCCGGTGTCGTACCACTGGTAGAGGAAGCCGTGCGAGCTCTTCAGCGTCGCCACCGACCTGAGGTTGGTGGCGACGAGGTTCCGCTCCTGCGTGCGGGTGATGAGTCCGAGGTCGGCTGCCGAGACGACCGACCAGAGGTAGACGCCGATGTTGGCCGCCGAGGTGTACGTGCCGCGGGTCGTCCCGGGACCGATGTTGTCCAGTGGCAGGTGGGTCGTCGGGTCCACGTCCTTGCCGAAGAACGCCCAGGTGTCCCTGGCGATGCCGAGCAGGACCGCTCGCTGCTGCTGGCTGAGACCTGAAGGGCTCGGAGGGTCGCCGGGCGCGGGGTGGGCGCCGGCCGGCTGGCCGCCGACGAGGACGGTCGCAGCGACCGTCGCGGCCAGTGCTCCGTACCGGACCGGGTGCAGGCGGGGGAGTCCCATGGGCCACCTCTCGGGGTCGTGCCGTGCGTCACCGTTGACGCCGGCTATCCGGGATGAAAGCACCCAAGGTGTGACAAATCAACGACTTAGCGGGTCTAGACCCTGGCGCCGAGCTGGACCACCCAGACGTTGTCGGAGAGGCTGCCGGCGCTCAGCAGCTTGCGCAGGCTGACCGTCGGCCGGAAGCCGGCGGCCTGCAACGCGCTCACCGCCTGCGCCAGCCGGCCGGGGTCGGGTCCGAAGAGGGCGAGCGTCTTCGCGTGCCGGTAGGCCAAGATGTTCTGGTCACCCAGGGACAGCGCCGGCAGGTCGGCGAACAGGCTCTGCGGCGTCCAGAGGTACTGCGTGGTCAGGTCGCTGGACACGGCGTCGCCCGGACCGAACCAGGTCAGCAGCAGCTGTCCGGCCCTGGTGGCCTGGGGCATCGCCGCGTTCAGCTGGGCAACCAGCCGGTACGAGTCCTCCTGCGCGTGCCACGCACCGCCGTTGCGCAGGGCGTGCGCGTAGTCCGGCTGCGGAAAGTGCCGCTGCTGGTTCAACCAGGTCTGGCCGGGCGGCTCCGCCGTCGTGATCGCGTACGAGGCGCCGATCGCCAGGACGGCAAGCCCGGCAGCCACAACAGGGCCGGACAGCCATCGCGTCCCGGCCCAGACAACGGCCAGAAGCACTGCTGCCACGGCAAACCCGGCAAGCAGCCGGAAGTGCACGTGGTCCCGTACGAAGGTCATCAGGTAGGGAACCGCGAGGACCAGAGCAGCCGGCAGCCACGCTGTGCGAACGGATCCCAGCAGTGGCAGGCAGATCCTGACCACCGCGACGGCCATGACCAGGACGGTCGAGCTCCACAGCATCGAGGAGTAGACGTGGTACTCGAGCTCGCAGGTGATCGCGAAGAACTGCAGATAGCTGAACAAGAGCATCTGGAGCAGGCCGGTCAGCGCCAGCGCGAGCTCGACCCTGTAGGCGGAGAGGCGCCCGCGGACCGTCACTGCCCACAGCGCCGGGGTGAGCAGCGGGATCACCAGATAGGTGTTGCGGAGCACCCAGTGCCAGTTGGGGGAGTGCCACTTGCGCAGCTCGTTCGGCGTCCGGAAGTGCTGCGCTGCAGTGATTGTCGGCGAGATGATGTCCGCGCGACCCCACATGACGAGTGCGACCAGCGACAGCAGCCCGGTCACGACGATGGCGCAGCCGGCCAGGATCAGCGACGCCCGTAGCGCCGCCCGCCGGTCCGTACGCAGCTGCAGCACGACGTGGACCGCCCACGCGACGGCCACCAGCGGTGCGCTCAGGAACTGCGAGTGGATGGCCAGGCCGCCCGCGATCCCTGCCAGGACCAGCCAGCCGACCCGCGCCCGGGCTTGCCGCTCGCCCCTCACCGGCATGAACAGGCAGGCCGTCCCGGCGATCAGGTAGGACACCGACGAGGAGTCGGGATAGTCGGTGCCCCAGGCATAGAGCAGCACCGGGCTGGACAGCACGGCCGCGACGGCGACAGCGCCGGCGCCGATCCCGTACAGCCGGCGGAGCAACAGGTAGGCCGGCACGATGGCGAGCAGGACGAGCAGGTAGCGCAGCACGAAGAAGCCGCCGACGGCGCCGAACAGGTCGTACGTGACCCTGGACGGCAGGATGAACGCCAGCCGTACCCAGTAGTAGCGGTAGTTGCCCAGCCGCAGCATCAGGTCGTCGCCATGCTCGGCATAGGCCTGGTAGAACCGCTGGTCCTCGATGTTGGTGTTGGTCATCCCCTGCTCGCCGAGCAGGAAGAACACGAGGGCAGGCGCCAGCAGCAGGCCGAGCACCTCGAGCAGCCGCAGCAGTCGGGCCCGGTCCTGAGCGGTTCCCCCGGCGACGGTCACGGTTCAGAACCCTATGCGCTGCCCGGGCCGGCCGGTGCAGGGCTGGTCCCGACGAGTGCCCATGGTTTGTCGCCGACCCTGGTCATCAGCACCGTCACCCGCCGGGATCCGTTGAGCCGCAGCCGTTTGCGGATCTCCTCGACGTCACCGGCCAGCCCACGCCTGCGCAGGTCCACCGCTCCGACGTCGGCGGCGGCGAGGGTGGTGGCCAGCGCTCGGAGGTTCCACGGCATCGACGCCTCGACCTGCAGCCAGCGGCCGTACGGGGTCGGCGTCGGTGCCGAAGCACACAGGAACGCGATCATCGGATCGATCTGCCACGCGTCGAGCTCTGCCGCCAGCTCGGCCACGAGCCCGGCCCTGGTGACCGCCGGGCTCGGGTCCAGCACGTACGGGCCGGGCTCGGCCACGTCGGCCGGCGGCGCAGCGGTGCCGATCATGGTGTGCACCCCAGACCGGTCGATCACGGTCGCCCGTCGCGTGGCGGTGGCCAGTCCCGGCGACCACAGCGCAGCCTCCTTCAGATCCCCGTCCTCAGCCACGAACTCGAGCTCCCACCCGCTCGGTACGTGGGCGTGGTCGATGCCCGGGGCAGCCTTGACCCCGACCGGGATCCGATCGGCAAGGGCAGCGCACCAGGCGAGTGAGGGCGAGCCGTCAGCCGAGCGCAGCCGGCGGCCGTCGGAGCGCCTCGCCGGGTCGACGAAAGCGGCCAGAACCCCGGACAGGTCGGCATTCTCGACGTCCCCCAACCAGGTCTCGACCCGGTCGCCGAGGCCCACAGCAGCAGCGTTGTGTGCCGCCAGCAGCAGGTGTACGGGGTCCCGGTCCACCGCCAGGACGCGGGGCCCGACGCCGGCGAGGGCCAGCAGGTCGCCGCCGATGCCCGTACAGAGATCCGCCACCCGGCCGTACGGGCTGAACCGCCGGGCCCGGTGCGCGGCGACCGCGGCCGTCGATGCCTGCTCCAGCCCTGCCCGCGTGAACAGCAGCGCTGACGGGTCGGCGAACTTGCCGGCGGCCCGCGTCCTCAGCTCGAGCTGGGCGAGCGCCGCTGCCACCAGGTCGCCGGGGAACTCACGCCGCAGGACTTCGCCGACCCGCAGTGACGGGCCCGCAGCGCGCTCAGCGGCGGCGAGCACCGCAGCGCCCTCCGGCCCGAGCAGCAGCTCGACCGAGGACGCCTCGGGGGAGCCGGCTAGCCCCACGCCGGCGAGCGCTCCGGATAGCCGGCGTCGGGCTCGGAGACGTCGTCGAGGGCCGCCCGGATCTCCTCGGGCAGGTCCACATCCTCGGCCTCGAGCGACGCTGCCAGCTGCCCGGGGGTGCGGGCACCGACGACGGGGGCGACCACGCCGGGCCGGTCCCGTACCCAGGCCAGCGCCACGGCGATCGGGGAGACGCCGAGCCCGTCGGCGGCGGTGAGCACCGCGTCCACGACCCGGGTGGAGTCCTCACCCAGGTAGGGCCGGACGAAGCGCTGGTAGTCCTCGGCGGCGCCGCGGGAGTCGGCGGGCACGCCGTCGCGGTACTTGCCGGTCAGCACCCCGCGGCCCAGCGGCGACCAGGGCAGCAGCCCGAGGCCGAGGTCGCCGGCCGCCGGCAGCACCTCGCGCTCCACGCCCCTGGCCAGCAGGGAGTACTCCATCTGGGTCGACACGATCGGCGCCCGGCCCGGCCACGAGGCCTGCCAGGTGGCGGCCTTCGCGGTCTGCCAGCCGGAGAAGTTGGAGACGCCGACGTAGCGCACCTTGCCCGAGGACACGGCCGAGTCGAGCGCGCCGAGGGTCTCCTCGAGCGGGGTGATCCCGTCCCAGGCGTGCAGCTGCCACAAGTCGATGTAGTCGGTCTGCAACCGCTGCAACGACGTCTCCAGGGCCCCCAGCAACGAGCGCCGTGAGCCGCCGGTCTCCAGCGTTCCGGCCCGCGCCGCCGACCCCGCCTTCGTCGCGATCACCAGGGACTCCCGGTCGGCCTCGGCGAGCAGCCGGCCGAGGATCCGTTCCGACTCGCCGCCGGTGTAGCGGTGCGCGGTGTCGACGAAGGTGCCACCGGCGTCCCGGAAGGCGGCGAGCTGCAGACCCGCGTCGACCTCATCGGTGTCCCTGCCCCAGGTCATCGTGCCCAGGGCGAGCCGGGAGACGACGAGTCCGCTGCGGCCGAGCTGTCGCTGCTCCATGGCAGGCGAGGTTACCGAGCCGGGCCGGGGGCAGCGCCGCCGCAGCCCAGACGCGCCGATAGAGTGCGGCCATGCGCCTGGGACTCAACCTCGGCTACTGGGGTGGTGACCAGGCCTCCGCGAGCGACGCACTGGCCCTGGCGCTGGCCGCCGAACGGCTGGGCTACGCCGTCGTCTGGGCAGCTGAGGCGTACGGGTCCGACGCCGTGAGCGTGCTCGGCTACCTCGCCGCCCGGACGCAGACCATCGACCTCGGCTCCGCCGTGCTGCAGATCCCCGGCCGCAGCGCCGCGCTGACCGCCATGACCGCGGCCACCCTCGACGCGCTCTCCGGGGGCAGGTTCCGGCTCGGCCTCGGGGTCTCCGGTCCGCAGGTCTCCGAGGGCTGGCACGGGGTGCCGTTCGGCAAGCCGCTGGCCCGCACCCGCGAGTACGTCGACGTCGTGCGGCTCGCGCTGTCGGGCCGGCCGGTCGCCTATCAGGGCGCCCACCTGGTCCTGCCGCTCCCCGAAGGCCCCGGCAAAGCGCTCAAGCTGACAACCGGCCCGGCCAGGGCCGGGCTGCCGGTCTACCTTGCGGCGGTCGGCCCCCACAACGTCGAGCTGGCCGGCGAGGTCGCGGACGGCTGGCTGGCCATGTTCTTCGCCCCGGACCAGGCGGCGGACCTGCTCGGCCACCTCGACGCGGGGCTGGCCAGGGCGGGCCGCGGCCGGGCGGACTTCGACATCGCCGTGACCGTGCCGCTGGTCGTGGCGGACGACCCGGTGGAGGCAGCGGACGCCGTACGGGACCAGGTCGCGCTCTACGTCGGCGGCATGGGCAGCCGGACGCAGAACTTCTACTACACGGCCGCCCTCCGGATGGGCTACGAAACGGCGGCGGCGGCGGTCCAGGAGCGCTATCTTGCCCGTGACCGCAAGGGCGCGGCCGCCGCGGTCCCGTACGGGCTCATCGACTCCACATCGTTGCTAGGCGATCGTATGCGTTTGGCCGAACGTATGACGGCGTACGCGCAGGCCGGTGTCACCACGCTCAGCGTCTCCTTGCCGGCGGCCAGCCAGACTCTCGACCAGCGCCTGCACGCACTGCGAACCGCAGCCGAAGCCCTCGACCTCTCAGGAGCAACCGCGTGATCTCCCACACCGTCAGCCTGGCCCAGTCCGTGGTCCTGGGGGTGGTCGAAGGCCTGACCGAGTTCCTGCCGGTGTCCAGCACCGGTCACCTGACCATCGCCGAGAACCTGATGAACATTGACACCCTGGACAAGAAGGTCACCGGCTTCACGGCGGTCATCCAGATCGGCGCGATCCTCGCGGCCGTCGTCTACTTCAGGGCCGACATCATCCGGATCGTCGCCGGCTGGGGTCGCGGGCTGGCCAACGCCGAGGCCCGCAAGGAGTACGACTCCCGCCTCGGCTGGTACATCATCGCCGGCACGATCCCGATCGGCATCGTCGGGCTGGCCCTGAAGAACGTGATCAAGGACGACCTGCGCTACCTGTGGATCGTGGCGGTCGGACTGATCGCCTGGTCGGCCGTGATGCTCTTCGCGGAGAAGCAGGCCCGGCAGGACAGGGGCGAGCAGGACGTCACGCTCAAGGACGTCGTCATGATGGGCGTGTTCCAGTGCATCGCCCTGGTGCCGGGCGTGTCCCGCTCCGGCGCGACGATCAGCGCCGGCCTGTTCCGCGGCCTCGACCGGGTCGCCGCGACCCGGCTGTCGTTCTTCCTCGGCATCCCGGCCCTGTTGGCGGCCGGCATCTTCGAGCTCAAGGACGCCTTCAAGGCGCCCGCGGGACCGGTCGTCGTCGGGACGATCGTCTCGTTCGTGGTCGCCTATGTCGCGATCTCCTGGCTGCTGAAGTTCGTCGCCCACCACTCGATCGCCAAGTTCGTCCCGTACCGGGTGGCGGTCGGCGTCCTGGTCCTGGCCGGGCTGGCGACGAACGTCCTCGGCGGCTCCTGAGCCGAACGGGTCAGGCGGGCGGGGGACGTATCAGGATCGTGACGGGCAAAGCGGTCACCGCCGCTCGACGTTGCGCCACCAGCGACCTACGGTGACCGCGGCGAGTTCACGGTAGGCGGCGGGAGGCAACCCGGTATGCGGAGCATGGTGCCGCGCCCGGCGGCGGCCCTGGTCTGCCTCACGGTGACGTCGAGCCTGGCCGGGCTGCTGTCTGGTTGCGGACCGGCGGCCAAGGCGCAGAAGCCCGATCTGGGCTCGGGCAAGATCGCCGTGCTGCTGCCGGACACCGCTTCGTCGACCCGCTGGGAGAGCGACGACCGGCGCTACCTCACCGAGGCCTTCAAGGCCGAGGGGCTGTCGGCAGGCGACTTCACGATCGACAACGCGCAGGGTGACCCGAGCAACCAGCAGGACCAGGCAGAGCAGGCCATCACCAACGGCGCCTCGGTCCTGCTGCTGGTCAACCTGGACTCCGGGTCCGGCGCCGCCATCGAGGCCAACGCGGTGCGCCAGGGGCTCAAGGTGATCGACTACGACCGGCTCACCTTGCGCGGGAGTGCCTCGTACTACGTGAGTTTCGACAATGTGCGGGTCGGCAAGCTGCAGGGTCAGGGACTGCTCAACTGCCTCGCAGCCAAGACCCCCAGGGCTGCGCACCCCTCGGTGATCGAGCTGGACGGCTCGCCCAATGACAACAACTCGGCCGAGTTCAAGGCGGGCTACGACTCCGTGCTCGACCCGTTGTACGCCACCGACTCGCTGGTGCGGGTGGGGCAGCAGTCGGTGCCCAAGTGGGACACCCTGCAGGCGGCGACCATCTTCGACCAGATGCTGACGCGCGCCGGCAACAAGGTGGACGGCGTCGCCGCGGCCAACGACGCGCTGGCCAATGCCGCGATCACCGTCATGAACAACCGGGGCCTGCACGACATCCCGGTCACCGGGCAGGACGCCACCGTCGCCGGCATCCAGAACATCCTGGCCGGCGAGCAGTGCATGACGGTCTACAAGCCGGTGCAGCAGGAAGCCGTCGCGGCGGCCCGGCTGGCCCTCGAGCTCCGGGAGGGCAAGCAGCCCACCGAGACGACGACGCCGATCGCGGCAGACGGCCACAACGTACCGTCGGTGCTGCTGACCCCGATCGCCGTGACCAGGACCAACATCAAGCAGACGGTGATCAAGGACGGCTTCCGTACGCTCGACCAGATCTGCACGGGGCGTTATCTCGCCATGTGCAAGGCCGATGGGTTGACATGACATCCGCACGAGAGGGTGATGGCCGGTGACCGCCGGGGTGCCACTGCTCCAGCTCCAGGGGATCCGCAAGCACTTCGGTGCGGTGGAGGCGCTCAAGGGCGTCGACTTCACCCTGCGGGCCGGGCTGGTCACGGCGCTGGTGGGCGACAACGGGGCCGGCAAGTCGACGCTGATCAAGTGCATCGCCGGCATCCACCCCATCGACAGCGGCTCGGTGGTGTGGGAGGGCCAGCTGGTCACGATCGCCGGCCCGTCGGACGGGGCCGCCCTCGGCATCGAGGTGGTCTACCAGGACCTGGCGCTGTGCGACAACCTCGACGTGGTGCAGAACATGTTCCTGGGCCGCGAGCTCCGTACCGGCGTCCGGCGGCTGGACGAGGAGACCATGGAGGCTCGCACCCGCGAGACGCTGGCCTCGCTCTCGGTGACCACGATCAGCTCGGTACGCCAGCAGGTGGCGAGCCTGTCCGGCGGCCAGCGCCAGTCGGTGGCGGTGGCCCGCGCGGTGATGTGGAACTCCCGGCTGGTCATCCTGGACGAGCCGACGGCAGCGCTGGGTGTCGCTCAGACCAAGCAGGTGCTCACCCTGGTCCGCAAGCTGGCGGACCAGGGCATCAGCGTCGTGCTGATCTCGCACAACCTCAGTGACGTCTTCGCGGTGGCCGACCGGATCGCGGTGCTGCGGCTGGGCCGGATGGTCGCGGACGTGGACCCGGACGACGTGACCAGCAACGAGGTGGTCCAGCTGATCACCGCCGGCCATGCCGGGTTCGGCGACGAGCTCGAGGCCCCGCTGCGTGGGAGGCACGGATGAGCCGGGCCCTGTCCCCGGGCGCCGAGGCGCTCAGCTCGCCGCGCGGCGAGCCGCCGGTCGACCGGCCGGCCGAGTGGTCCGTACGGGCCCAGCTCACCGGCTACCTGGCCCGGCTGCGCGGCGGCGAGGTCGGCTCGATGCCGGTGGTCGTCGGCCTGGTCGCGCTGTCGCTGTTCTTCCAGTCCCAGAACAGCAACTTCCTCACCGCCGGCAACTTGACCAACCTGCTGGTGCAGGGCTCCGGCGTCGCGATGATCGCGATGGGCGTGGTGTTCGTCCTGCTCATCGGCGAGCTCGACCTGTCGGTCGGCTCGATGGCCGGCGTGGGTGGCGCCGTGCTCGCCCGTACCGTGACCGGGCCGCACCCGCACGCCTGGTGGATCGCGATCGTGCTGGCCCTGCTCACCGGCGCGGCGATGGGGCTGGTCCAGGGAGTGCTGGTCACCGCCGTCAACCTGCCCTCGTTCGTGGTCACCCTGGCCGGGCTGCTCGCGTTCAACGGGATCGTGCTCGAGGCCGTCAACAACACCGCCCGGGCCTCGATCAGGAACAGCTCGCAGCTGGTCTACATCGGCAACGGCCTGCTCAGCCCCGCGACCGGGTGGCTGCTCGCGGTGGCGATCACCATCGGGTACGCGGCGCTGCAGGTGCTGCGCCGGATGCGCCGGCTGCGGCTCGGCCTCAAGCCCGGCCCGGGGCTGCTGGTCGTCTGGCGGGTCGCCGTGGTCGCCGTCGTGGCCGTGGCCGTGGTCCTGGTGACCAACGCCGACCGGGGGCCGCTGGCGCCGATCAGGGGACTGCCCTTCGTCGTGGCCCTCGTCCTGCTGGCCATGGTGGTGCTGTCCTACATCGCGAGCCGCACCGCGTTCGGCCGGCACGTCTACGCCGTCGGCGGCCACGCGGAGGCCGCCCGGCGGGCCGGCATCAAGGTGCAGTCGGTACGGGTCGGCGTGTTCATGCTCTCCGGCGTCATGGCGACGCTCGGCGGCATCGTGCTCACCACCCGGCTCCAGTCGGTGACCAGCACCGAGGGCAGCGGCCAGATCCTGCTGTACGCGATCGCCGCGGCTGTGGTCGGCGGCACCAGCCTGTTCGGCGGGCACGGCCGGGTCGTCAACGCGGTCCTCGGCGGCCTGGTCGTCGCCGCGATCGACAACGGCATGGGGCTGCTCGAGCTGAGCGCCGGCAGCAAGAGCATCTACACCGGGATCGTGCTGATCGCCGCCGTCACGATCGACTCCCTGAGCAGACGTGGGCGGGTGTCCAGCGGCCGTGGCTGACCAGGTGGATGCCGCGCGTCAAGGCCCCCGTCTGCGTGCGGTCGAGGACCGGGCCGTCACCGGCGGATCCCGTGGTCAGGCCCGCAACCTGTCCGCCGTACTCCGGCTGCTGCACACCGAGGGGCCGATGACGCGGGCCGCCCTCACCCGCGCCCTGGACGTCAACCGCTCGACGATGCTGCACCTGGTCGGCACGCTGACCGACCGGGGCTTCGTCACCGAGATCGAAGGACTGGGCGGCCCTGCCCGTACCGGACGCCCGTCGCTGCTGGTCAGCCTCAACGTGCGCCGGGTGGTGGCGGCCGCCGCGTCCATCCGGCACGACGCGATCACCACGGCGCTGGTCGGCCTCGGCGGCGTCGTCCTCGGCCAGCACACCCGCCGGCTGCAGGTCGCCGCGACCGAGCCGCGCGAGGTGGCGACCATCCTCGCGACCGCGCTCCGGGCCGAGCTCGCGGCGGTGTCCACCGACGAGTCGGTGGTCGTGGGCATCGGCGTGGCGGTGCCCGGCAGCGTCCGGCCGGACGACGGCGGCGTCGAGCGGGCGGCGAACCTGCTGTGGGACGACGTACCGCTGGGGGACTGGCTGCGCGAGGACCTCGGCGACGAGCTGCCGATCATCATCGACAACGACGCCTGCCTGGGCGCGCTGGGCGAGCACCTGCGCGGGGTCGGCCGCAACGCCGAGCACCTGGTCTACGTCCTCGGCGACATCGGCATCGGCGGCGGCGTCATCCATGACGGCCAGCTGCTGCGTGGCGCCAGCGGGTCGATGGCCGCGATCGGGCACCTGCCGCTGGCCTACCCCGGCAAGCTGTGCCGCTGTGGCGCCCGCGGTTGCTGGGAGACCCTGGTCGGCGCCGAGGCGATCCTCGAGGCCGCCGGCCGTACCGGCTCACATCGGCACGAGGTCGCCGCGGTCGTGACGGCAGCGATGCGCGGTGACCGTACGGCGGTCGCTGCCCTGGAGGAGACCGAGGCCTGGCTGGCCGTCGGCGTGCGGGCGCTCGCCTCGCTCTACAACCCGCAGATGATCGTGTTCGCCGGCTATCTCGAGGACGTGGTCGACCATCTCGGCGACGAGCTCGCCCTCGTCGTGCGGCGGAACATGCTGCCGTCAGCGGCCGCGGTGCTGTCCATCACGACCGGCTCGCTCGGCGACAACGCCGTGCTGATCGGCGCTGCCGAGCGCACCCTGCTCCAGGCGGTCGAGCAGCTCGATCTCGTCTCCTGACGCCTAGGCCAGAGCCTTCAGGTAGCGCCCGGTCATCCAGCGCTGGACCAGCTGCCCCGCGGGACCGGCCAGCCGGGACCACCACCGCGCCGGCCTGGAGAACGCGACGACGTCCAGCTCGACGATGTCGTCGCCACGCCAGCGCAGGATGAAGGCCTCCTCGCCGCTCTCGGGATGGCCGGGCAGGGTCCCGTACGCGAAGCCCTTGCGGCGTGGCTCGTCGATCACGCTGACGACCTTGCATCGGAAGCCGATCCCCAGCGACCCGATGGCGAGACCGAGCCAGACCACCTCCCCGACGGCGACCCGCTCCGAGCCGCGCACCGAGAGTCCGGATCGGCGCTGCACCTGCCAGGTCATCAGTGCCGCAGCAGCGGCCTCGAAATCGGGTCCGCCGCGGCCGATCACCGCTGAGCGCCGGACGTGCTGGTAGCCACGCGGCAGCGCCTCGTCGGCAGTGGCGCCGACCTCCGGGTAGGTCAGCGCGTCGGTCATGT
>JAWWOM010000168.1:0-14068 GCA_033851655.1 Frankiales bacterium | reverse complement strand
ACGGGTCGACCCGGCGGATCACCAGCTTGGCCCGTCTGGCCCCCCGTACGGTGACCTGCGGGCGACGGTCCCTGGCCGTCTTGGGCGGTGCGGGGACCACCCCGGTCATCGGGTTGGCGCCCAGCGGAGGGACCGGAGGGGTCAGCCGGGTGTAGGACGAGCCGAGCAGGTAGCCGGGCTCGACCAGGTCGTCCTGCGCCGGGGACACCGGGGACACCGGGGACATGGCCGAGGTGGCGGGGCCGCCGTCCTGGGCCCGGTCTCCGGCAACGCTGTCGTCGCGCGGCGGCGCCGGGGGCCGGGGCGGGGCGGGGGCGGCGGAACGCCGGAGGCCCGTTGAGGACTCCGCGCCCGCCGTCTCACCCGTACTCGACACCTCGGTCATCCTGCCGCCTTCTAGCTCTCGTCGTCCTCGGACGCTGGGTCGTCTGCGTCGGTCACGGCCGACGACTCCGGCTCGTCGGACCCATCATGACCCACCGGCCCGCCGTTCGTGGCCACCTCGACCGACACAACGCCGGCACCGTCATCGGCCGGTTCGTCCGTTTGCTGGAGGTCCTGGAGGTCATCGTCGGGCTCGGCCTCCGCGTTGCGCGCGATGCCCACGACGGTCTGGCTGCCGGCGAGGTTCATCAGGCGCACGCCCAAGGTGCCACGCCCGGCCTGGCGTACCTCTTCGGCACGGGTACGGATCACGCCGCCGGCCGAGGTGATGGCGTAGACCTCGTCCTCGAGCGCGACGATCAGGGCGCCGACCAGCTGACCCCGGTCCTCGCGGATCTTGGCCGTGAGCACGCCCCGGCCGCCACGGCCCTGTACGGGATACTCGGAGATCGGGGTCCGCTTGGCGTAGCCGCCGTCCGTCGCGACCAGCAGGTAGGCGCCTTCGGCGACGACCTCCATCGCCAGCAGCTCGTCGCCGTCGCCGAACCGCATGCCGATGACACCGCTCGTGGCGCGGCCCATCGGGCGCAACGTCTCGTCGTCGGCGTGGAACCGGATCGACTGCGCCTTGCGCGACACCAGCAGCAGGTCGTCGTCGCTGGAGATCAGCGCCGCCCCGATCAGCTCGTCGTCCTCACGCAGGTTGATGGCGATCAGGCCACCGCTGCGGTTGGAGTCGAACTCCTTGAGCGGTGTCTTCTTGACCAGGCCGCCACGGGTCGAGAGCACGAGGTAGGGCGACTGCTCGTAGTCACGCAGGTCGATGACCTGGGCCACCCGCTCGTCCGGCTGGAAGGCCAGGACGTTGGCGACGTGCTGGCCGCGGGCGTCCCTGTTGGCCTCCGGCAGCTCGTGCGCCTTGGCCCGGTAGACCCTGCCCTTGTTGGTGAAGAACAGGATCCAGTGGTGGGTCGTGGTCACGAAGAAATGGTCGACGATGTCGTCCTGCTTGAGCGCTGCGCCCCTGACTCCCTTGCCGCCACGGCGTTGTGCGCGGTACAGGTCGGTCTTGGTCCGCTTGGCGTAACCACCACGGGTGAGCGTGACGACGACGTCTTCCTCGGCGATCAGGTCCTCGACGGACATGTCGCCCTCGAAGGCCACCAGCTTGGTCCGTCGCTCGTCACCGAACTTGGCCACCACGGTGTCGAGCTCGGTACGGATGATCTCCCGCTGGCGGGATGAGGACTCGAGAATGGCGGTGTACTCGGTGATCTCGGCCATCAGCTCGTCGTACTCGTCGACGATCTTCTGCCGCTCGAGGGCGGCCAGCCGGCGCAGCTGCATGTCGAGGATCGCGACGGCCTGGTCCTCGTCGATGTCGAGCAGGCCCATCAGGCCGGTGCGCGCGTCGTTGGCCGAGGGACTGCTGCGGATCAGCGCGATCACGGCGTCGAGCTGGTCGAGTGCCTTGAGGTAGGCCTGCAGGATGTGTGCGCGGGCCTGCGCCTTGGCCAGCCGGAACCGGGTCCGCCGGACGATCACCTCGACCTGGTGGCTGACCCAGTAGCGGATCATCTTGTCGAGGCTGAGGACGCGCGGGACCCCGTCGACCAGCGCGACCATGTTGACGCCGAACGAGTCCTGCAGCTGGGTGTGCTTGTAGAGGTTGTTCAGCACCACCTTGGCGATGGCGTCGCGCTTGAGCACGATCACCAGCCGCTGACCCGTACGACCGGAGGTCTCGTCCTGGATGTCGGCGATGCCGTCGATCTTGCGATCATTGACCAGCTCGACGATCTTCTGCGCGAGGTTGTCCGGGTTGACCTGGTAGGGCAGCTCGGTGACCACGAGGGTCTGCCGCCCCCGGGCATCCTCCTCGACGGCGACGACGGCGCGCATCCGGATCGAGCCGCGACCCGTGCGGTAGGCGTCCTCGATGCCGTCCCTGCCGACGATCAGACCGTAGGTCGGGAAGTCCGGACCCTTGACCCGCTCGATGGCGGCGTCGAGCAGCTCGCCGTCACTCGCCTCGGGGTTGTCGAGGAACCAGTCGACGGCTGCCGCCACCTCGCGCAGGTTGTGCGGCGGGATGTTGGTGGCCATGCCGACCGCGATGCCGGCGGCACCGTTGACCAGCAGGTTGGGGAACCGGGCCGGCAGGACCAGCGGCTCCTGCGACCGACCGTCGTAGTTGGGCTGGAAGTCGACGGTGTCCTCGTCGATGTCGCGCAGCAGCTCCATCGCGAGCGGCGCCAGGCGGCACTCGGTGTAGCGCATCGCAGCGGGCGGGTCGTTGCCCGGCGAACCGAAGTTGCCGTTGCCGTCGATCAGCGGGTAACGCAGCGACCAGGGCTGGGCCAGCCGGACGACGGTGTCATAGATCGGGGAGTCACCGTGCGGGTGGTAGTTGCCCATGACGTCGCCGACGACGCGGGCGCACTTGAAGTAGCCACGGTCCGGCCGGTAGCCGCCGTCGTACATCGCGTAGAGGACCCGGCGGTGCACCGGCTTGAGCCCGTCCCGTACATCGGGCAGGGCCCGGCCGACGATGACCGACATCGCGTAGTCCATGTAGCTGCGCGACATCTCGACCTCGATGCCGACAGGCTCCACGCGCTCACTCGGCGGGTTGACCTCAGTCACAACTTTCCTTTCGCGGTAAGGGTTTTCTCAGCGCTCGCGATCAGATGTCGAGGAAACGGACGTCCTTGGCGTTGCGGGTGATGAAGGCCCGCCGCGCCTCGACGTCCTCGCCCATCAGCACGGTGAACAGCTCGTCGGCGGTAGCGGCGTCATCGAGAGTGACCTGCATCAGCAGCCGCTTCTCCGGGTCCATGGTGGTGTCCCACAGCTCCGTCGCGTTCATCTCACCCAGGCCCTTGAACCGCTGGACCGCGTCCTTGGGCAACTTCTTGCCACCCTCGATGCCGGCCTGGATCAATCCGTCGCGCTCGCGGTCGGAGTAGGCGTACTCGAACTCGTCGCGGCCCCACTTGATCTTGTAGAGCGGTGGGGTCGCGAGGTAGCAGTGGCCGGCCTCCACCAGTGGTCGCATGAACCGGAACAGCAAGGTCAGCAGCAGGGTCCGGATGTGCTGGCCGTCCACGTCGGCGTCGGCCATGAGCACGACCTTGTGGTAGCGCAGCTTGTCCAGGTCGAACTCGTCGTGGATGCCGGTGCCGAGCGCGGTGATCAGCGCCTGCACCTCGGTGTTCTGCAGCGCCCGGTCGATGCGGACCTTCTCGACGTTGAGGATCTTGCCGCGGATCGGCAGGATGGCCTGGAAGCGCGGGTTGCGACCACCCTTGGCCGAGCCGCCGGCCGAGTCGCCCTCGACGACGTAGATCTCGCACTCCTCGGGGTTGGCCGACTGGCAGTCGGACAGCTTTCCCGGCATGGAGTTGCTGTTCAGCAAGCCTTTTCGACGAGTGAGGTCGCGAGCCTGACGCGCAGCGAGCCGGGCCCGTGCGGCCTGGGTCGCCTTCATGATGATGTCTCGGCCCTCACCCGGGTGGCTGTCGAACCAGTCCCGAATCCTTTCGTTGCAGGCCTTCTGGACAAAGCTCTTGACCTCGGTGTTGCCCAGCTTGGTCTTGGTCTGGCCCTCGAACTGGGGGTCGGCGATCTTGACCGAGATGATGGCGGCGAGACCCTCGCGGACGTCGTCTCCGGTGAGGTTGTCGTCCTTTTCCTTGAGGTGGTTCTTGTCCCGCGCCCACTTGTTGACGACCGTGGTCAGCGCGGACCGGAAGCCCTCCTCGTGGGTGCCGCCCTCGTGGGTGTTGATGGTGTTGGCGAACGTGTAGACCGACTCCGAGTAGCTGTCGTTCCACTGCATCGCGATGTCCACCTCGAGCCCTTCGGTCTTCTCCTCGAAGTAGATGATCGACGGGTGGATCGCCGACTTGGAGCCGTTGAGGTAGGCGACGAAGTCGGAGATGCCACCCTCGTAGTGGTAGACGACCTCGCGCGGCTCGTTGTCCTCGGCAGTCGGGTCCACCCGCTCGTCACGCAGCGTGATCGAGAGGCCCTTGTTGAGGAAGGCCATCTCCTGCATCCGCCGGGACAGCGTCTCGAACGAGTAGGTGGTGTCCTCGAACACCGTCTCGTCGGCCCAGTGCGTGATCTGGGTGCCGGTCTCGTCCGTCGGCTCGCCCTTGACCAGCGGGCCGGCGGCCGCGCCGGCCGGCTTGGCCGTGCCGACGAAGGTCTGGGTCCAGACATAGCCGTCGCGGCGGATCTCGGCGTCGAGCCGGCTGGACAGCGCGTTGACAACCGAGATGCCGACGCCGTGCAGGCCACCGGAGACCGCATAGCTCTTGCCGTCGAACTTGCCACCGGCGTGCAGGGTGGTCAGCACCAGCTCGAGGGCCGGCATGGACTGGCCCTCGGCGGTGTCGACCGGGATGCCGCGACCGTTGTCGCGGACCCGTACGCCGCCGTCGGCCAGCAGGGTCACGACGATCGAGTCGTTGTAGCCGGCCAGCGCCTCGTCGACGGCGTTGTCGACCACCTCGTAGACCAGGTGGTGCAGGCCGCGCTCACCGGTCGAGCCGATGTACATGCCCGGTCGCTTGCGGACTGCCTCGAGGCCTTCGAGGACGGTGATCGAGCCGGCGTCGTACGTCACTGGGCAGGGTCCTTCACTTGGAGCAGGTCGGGCACGCGCCGACCCGGCGCCGGTCCGAACCGGTGCGAGGGCGACCACGGGCGCGAAAGTCGGACCAGGCGCTCCCACCCGGGCTCCGACGTCGAACTTGTTGGCTCAAGTCTACCGTCCCGGGGGCGGATAAACCCGTATTGCGCCGTCCTGTGGACGACGGAGCCGCCCCAACCTCCCGGGCGTCATGTCCCCCCACCTGACGTACGGGCCCCCCGGGCCCCACGGGCCTCTCGGCCCGCCGTCCCTCGCGCTCGACCGGTCCGCGCTGGCGCGGGTGCAGTCAGCCGTAGGTGTCGCGCGGACCGCGGCCGGCCACCCGGCGCGGGCCGTGCCGCCAGGCCGGGCCGGTGGGGCCGTGCACCCGGACGGAGGTCACGACGCCCTTGCCCAGCTGCTCGTCGATCTTGGCGATCAGGCTCGGGACCAGCATCCGCAGCTGGGTCGCCCAGGAGGTCGACTCGGCGGCGAGCACCAGCTCGCCGTCGTTGACCGCCTCGGGCTGGCAGTGCTCGGCGATCGCCTCGCCGACGATCTCCTGCCAACAGGCCAGCACCTTGGCCACCTGGGTGGTCCGTTGCCAGCCCCGGCCGTCGACCAGGTCGCGGATGGTGGACCCGACGTCCTGAGGGTCCCGCTCGTCCGGACCGGCGCTGGTCCAGCCGGTGCCGCGAGCCCGGTCACCGGCGATCCGGCGGCGTTGCGCAGCACCTGTCCTGGCAGTCCCCGACTTGCCGGACTTGGCTCTGGCCAAGGCTTCCCGGGCCAGATCGGCTCCGCGCCGCGACGAAGCCGTGGGGTCATCTGACACGGGTGACCTCACCGGCCATCACGTCGAACCGGGCGCCGGCGAGGACCTCGGGCACATCACCTGGCACGGCAGCGGTGACCAGCACCTGGTCGGCAGCTGCCACCAGCTCGGCCAGCCGTTCGCGGCGGCGGGTGTCCAGCTCGGCGAAGACGTCGTCGAGCACGAGCACCGGATCGCCGCCACCGGCCAGCCCGTCACCGTCCTCGCGCAGCAGGTCGTAGGACGCCAGCCGCAGCGCGAGCGCGTACGACCAGCACTCGCCGTGACTCGCGTAGCCCTTGGCCGGCAGCTCACCGAGGGCAAGGGTGAGGTCGTCCCGGTGCGGGCCGACCAGGCTGACGCCTCGCTCGAGCTCGGTCGGCCGCATCCGGGACAGCTCCGAGAGCAGCGCAGCGGCCAGCAGGTCCCGGTCGACGACCAGTGGCAGGTCCGGCCCCAGGGAGCACTTGTAGTCGATCACCGCCGGGCCGCCGGAGTCGGCGATCGCGTCGTAGGACTTGTCGACCCGCGGCCGCAGCGCCTCGACCAGCTCGATCCGGCCGGCGAGCAGCTCGGCGCCGGCCTTGGACAGGTGCGCGTCCCAGACGTCGAGCGTGGCCAGGTCGCCGCCGGCCCGGCGCGTGTTGTAGGACGACTTCAGCAGTGCGTTGCGCTGCTTGAGCACCCGGTCGTAGTCGGCACGGACGCCGGAGAACCGTGGGGTACGGGCGACCAGCAGGTCGTCGAGGAACCGGCGGCGCTCGGACGGGTCACCCTTGACCAGCGCCAGGTCCTCGGGGGCGAACAGCACGGTACGGAGCAGTCCGAGCACCTCGCGGGCCCGGGGAACCGGCGCCCGGTTGATCCGGGCGCGGTTGGCCTTGCCGGGGTTGAGCTCGAGCTCGACCAGGGTCTGCCGGTCGTCGCGCGCGACCGCCGCGCGCACGATCGCCCGCTCAGCGCCGAGCCGGACCAGCGGCGCGTCGGTCGCCACCCGGTGGCTGGCCAGGGTCGCGACGTACCCGATCGCCTCGACCAGGTTGGTCTTGCCCTGGCCATTGGGGCCCACCAGCGCCGTGACACCGGGTTCGAGCGCGAGCTCGGCCCCGGGGTAGGACCGGAAGTCGGTCAGCGACAGATGGGCCACGTACAACGGTCCGGCCGATCAGCTGGTGACCGGCGGCGGCACGTCGGCACCGGGGGCGTCGGCGCCCTTCTCGACCGAACCGGCGGCAGCGGTGATGGCGTGGCCACCGAACTGGTTGCGTAGCGCAGCGATCATCTTCATCGCGGGGGAGTCCTCCTGGCGGCTGGAGAACCGGGCGAACAACGACGCGGTGATCACCGGCAGCGGTACGGCGTGGTCGATGGCGGCCTCGACCGTCCAGCGTCCCTCGCCGCTGTCCTCGGCGTAGCCGCGGAGCTTGTCGAGGTGCTCGTCCTCGTCGATGGCGCGGACCAGCAGGTCGAGCAGCCACGAGCGGATGACCGTGCCCTCGCGCCAGGACCGGAACGCGCCGCGGACGTCGGTGACCAGGCCGGCCGCCTCGAGCAGCTCCCAGCCCTCGGCGTAGGCCTGCATCATGCCGTACTCGATGCCGTTGTGGACCATCTTGGCGAAGTGGCCGGCGCCGACCTTGCCGGCATGCACGAAGCCGAACTCGCCCTGCGGCTTGAGCGTGTCGAAGATCGGCTGGAGCCGGGCGACGTCCTCGTCGCTGCCGCCACACATCAGCGCGTAGCCCTCGGTCAGACCCCACACCCCGCCGGACACGCCACAGTCGACGAACCCGATCTTCTTGGCCGCCAGCTCCTCGGAGTGCTTGATGTCGTCGGTCCACTTGGAGTTGCCGCCGTCGATGACCAGGTCACCCTCGGCGAGCAGCTCGCCGAGCGCGTCCACCGTGTCGTCGGTCGGCTTGCCGGCCGGCACCATGATCCAGACGGCGCGGGGGGCGGGCAGGGCGTCGACCAGGGCCTGCAGGCTGTCGACGTCCCGGGTCTCCGCGCTGCGGTCGAAACCGATCACGGTGTGACCACCGCGGCGGAGACGTTCCGCCATGTTGCCGCCCATGCGACCGAGGCCGATGATTCCGATGTCCACGTGTCCTCCGGTTCGGTGGTCGGTGCGGTGAAGGCTGCCAGCCTCACCCTAGGTCAGCCGGACAGACGCACCGGCATCAGCAGGTAGCTGTAGTCGCCGGAGCCGGCCGCCCCGCCGTCGTCGCCGGATCGCTTTCCGGTGAGCACTGCCGGCTTGCTCGGCGTCGTGAACGACACCACAGCCGTGTCGGAGTCGATGGCGCCGAGGCCGTCCAGCAGGTAGGCGGGGTTGAACGCGATGGTCATCGGCTCCCCCTCGTACGAGCAGTCGAGGCCCTCCGACGCCTGGGCGTCCTCGCCCCCACCGGCCTCGAGCACCAGCCCGTCCGCCGAGAACCCCAGCCGTACCGAGGAGTTGCGGGGGGCCACCAGCGACACCCGCCGTACGGCCTCCACGAACACCGCCGTCGGCAGCTCGGCGACAGCGGCGTGCGCCGCCGGGAACAGCGAGCGGTACTTGGGGAACTCGCCCTCGAGCAGCCGGGTGGTGGTCCTGCGGCCGGCACCCTCGAAGCCGACCATGCCCTCGCCGGAGCCCCCGGTCGCCAGCGCGATGGTGATCTCAGCGCCGGAGGCGAGCGACTTTGCCGTGTCAGCAAGGGTTTTGGCCGGCACCAGTGCCGTCGCGCTCAGCCCGTCCGTACCCGGCTGCCAGGTCAGCTCGCGCACGGCCAGCCGGTAACGGTCGGTCGCCGCCAGGGTGAGCCGGTCGCCGTCGATCTCGACCCGGACGCCGGTGAGGACCGGCAGCGTGTCGTCCCGGCCGGCGGCCACGGCGACCTGGGCCACAGCGGTGGCGAAGGCGTCTGAGCCGATCAGTCCCGATGCGGCCGGCATGTCGGGCAGCGACGGGTAGTCGTCGACCGGAAGCGTCGGCAGCGTGAACCGGGCCGTGCCGCAGGTGACGACCATGCGGGCGCCCTCGGTCATGATGTCGACCGGCTGGGCAGGCAGGCTCCGGGTGATCTCGGCGAGCAGCCGGCCGGAGACCAGGGTGCGACCCCCCTCGGACGCTGCGATCTCGACCGACACCGCAGCGGAGACCTCGTAGTCGAAGCTGGACAGGGCCAGGGTCTGGCCGCCGTCGGTGTCGACCTCGAGCAGCAGGCCGGCCAGGACCGGGACCGGCGGCCGCACCGGCAGGGTGCGAGCCGTCCACGCGACAGCATCGGCCAGGACGTCACGCTCAACCCGGAACTTCACCAGGAACCACCCTTCAGCGCGGTGCGGGACCGGTCGTGGGACCGGGCAGGGCTCTCGGTAGTGGAGAGATAGTCAGAAGAAGAAAGAATCACAGCAGTACTAGGTCCGGTGGACACTGTGGACGACGCGCGTCCTGCCTGCTCAACCGGGGTGCCGCCATGCACAGCCGGGAGGGGACGGAGCCGGGGACAACCGGTCGATGCGGGGACAACCGGCCCGGTGCCCGGTCCTGCCCACACCCTTGCCCACACGTTCTGGACAGGGTTGCCAGGTTTGTCCACACCGTTGTCCCCAGGCTGTGCACGCCTAGCACGTATAGTCACCGAGCCAACACGGCGGGTGATAATGGCTGGTGAAAGGGGGTACGGGACCCTCACTGCTGCCGGGCCTGGGACTTGATCCGGTTGGTCAGCTCGGTCACCTGGTTGTAGATCGAGCGCCGCTCTGCCATCAGCGAGCGGATCTTGCGGTCGGCGTGCATCACCGTGGTGTGGTCCCGGCCGCCGAACGCCTGGCCGATCTTGGGCAGGGACAGGTCGGTCAGCTCACGGCAGAGGTACATGGCGATCTGCCGGGCGGTCACCAGCATCCGGCTGCGGGACGACCCGCACAGGTCGTCCAGGGACAGCCCGAAGTAGGCGGCGGTCGCCGCCATGATGACGCCGACGGTGATCTCGGGGGAGGTGGCGTCGGGCAGCAGGTCCTTGAGCACGATCTCGGCCAGCGCCAGGTCGACCGGCTGCCGGTTGAGGCTGGCGAAGGCCGTGACCCGGATCAGCGCACCCTCGAGCTCGCGGATGTTGGTCGCGATCTTGCTGGCGATGTACTCGAGCACCTCGGGCGGCGCCGCCATCCGTTCCTGCGCTGCCTTCTTGCGCAGGATGGCGATCCGGGTCTCGAGGTCCGGCGGCTGCACGTCGGTGATCAGGCCCCACTCGAACCGCGACCGCATCCGCTCCTCGAACGCCGAGAGCTGCTTGGGCGGCAGGTCCGAGGTGATCACGATCTGCTTGTTGGCGTTGTGCAGCGTGTTGAACGTGTGGAAGAACTCCTCCTGCGTCTGCACCTTGCCCTGCAGGAACTGGATGTCGTCGACCAGGAGCACGTCGACGTCGCGGTAGCGGCGCTGGAACGCAGAGTTCTTGTCGTCACGGATCGAGTTGATGAAGTCGTTGGTGAACTCCTCGGAGCTCACGTAACGCACCCGGGCGCCGGGGAACAGGTGCTGGGCGTAGTGCCCGATCGCGTGCAGCAGGTGGGTCTTGCCCAGCCCGGACTCGCCGTAGATGAACAGCGGGTTGTACGCCTTGGCCGGTGCCTCGGCGACCGCCACCGCTGCGGCGTGCGCAAACCGGTTGCTGGCACCGATGACGAAGGTCTCGAAGGTGTACTTGGGGTTGAGCCTGGCCGGCTCGCTGGGCCGGCCGGCCTGCCCCTGCCGGCCGGTGCCCCGTACCGGCTCCGGCTCCTGGACCAGCCGGGACTCGAGCTCGACGACCCCCGCCGGCTCGACGCTGCGTCGGTCGTCGCTCGTCGACGGGCTCACCGAGTCCTCCGGCAGGGCGGAGTCGACGGTGACGGCCACCCGGATGTCCCGGCCGAGCTGGCTGGACAGGGCCGCGGCGATGATCGGCCGGAGCCGGCTCTCGAGGACCTCTTTGGCGAAGTCGTTCGGCGCTGCGAGCAGTGCGGTGTCCTCGACCAGGGCGAGTGGGCGGGTCAGCCGGATCCAGGCCCGGTGCTGCGCCGGGAGGGCGTCGTCGTCGAGCGAGGCCAGCGCGGCCGCCCACACCTCTGGCAACCCGGCGGCGCCATGATCGGCGGCCGCGACCGGTGCGTCGTCCTCGTACTGGTCGGTCACGGCTGGCCCTCCGGCGCTCCCACGCAACGGGTGGTCAGGAGCATCTTCCACACGTTCATCCACAGGCTGTGCATGTCGTCCTAGCATGCCGACCTGACGCCGCATCGGAGACCGAGGTGCGGTGTTGCAACGAGCAGGGGGCGAGTGCAGGACGCTAGCAGTGTCCCGGGTCAGACCACAAGAACTTGTCCACAACCATATTGCCGGTGAAGATAGTTGGTCTGCTCGGGCCAGCGGCGGCGCGGCGGCTTGCCGGGGCCGGGTTTGACCGGCTCACCCGGCCCCCGTACCGTAGGCAAGTCTGTCTGCACCTGCACCCCTCCTGTCTTTCCTGCCATGCTTCCCCAGTACGGAGTCCTCGAGTGAGCAAGCGCACGTTCCAGCCGAACAACCGTCGTCGGGCCAAGACCCACGGCTTCCGCCTGCGCATGCGAACTCGGGCCGGTCGGGCCATCCTGTCGGCTCGCCGCCGCAAGGGCCGCGACGAGCTCTCGGCCTAAGAGCGGTCCAGGACGCCAGCTCGTGCTGCCCGGCCAAGCCAGGCTGACCCGGTCGCAGGACTTCACCGTCGCGATGCGCGGTGGCCGGCGGGCCGGGCGTCCGCTCGTCGTCGTCCATCTCCGCCCGGCGCAGCCCGGGGCTGAGGGCGCGCAGGCTCCGGCCAGGGTCGGTTTCGTCACCAGCAAGGCTGTCGGCAACGCCGTGATCCGCAACCGGGTCCGCCGCCGGCTGCGCCATCTCGTGTCCGCCCGCCTGGCCGGCCTTCCGGTGGGAGCCCTGATGGTCGTACGGGCAACGCCGGCCGCCGCCGCTGCGACCTCCGCCCAGCTCGGTGAGGATCTCGACCGGGCGCTGGTCCGGCTCGGGGTGTCCCGGTGAGGCCCCGGAGGTCTCGCCGGCCCGGTTCGCCCGGCCTGCCCGCGCGTACTCTGGAGGCAGCGATCGGGGCCTATCAGCACCTGGTGAGTCCCTTGCTGGGGCAGCGGTGCCGGTTCGCGCCCAGCTGCAGCGAATATGCCAGGCAGTCGATCCACCGTTTCGGAGCGTTCTACGGCAGCTGGCTCGCGATCCGCCGCCTGCTGCGGTGCCAGCCGTTCGCCACCGGTGGCTGGGATCCCGTACCACTCGAGCGCCGCCAGCCACGTTCACAGCGACATCCCGAGAGCACCACGACAGGAGCCACCCGGTGAACCTCGCCTTCCTCGACCCGCTCTACCGGGCGGTCGCGTGGATCGTCGTCACGATCCACTCCGGGCTGGAGCACATCACCAAGGCCGGATGGACCTGGGGCCTGTCGATCGTCCTGCTCACCATCTGCATGCGGCTGGTGCTGTTCCCGCTGTTCATGAAGCAGATCAAGAGCCAGCGCGAGATGCAGCTGCTGCAGCCCAAGATCGCCGAGCTGAAGAAGAAGTACCCCGACGACCGGCAGCGGCAGAGCCAGGAACAGATGGCGCTGTTCAAGGAGCACGGGGTCAACCCGCTCGCCGGCTGCCTGCCGCTGCTGATCCAGATGCCGATCTTCTTCGCCCTGTTCGGGGTGCTGCACAAGTTCGTCCAGGACAAGAACGGCGGCTACTCCCCGCACTACGGGCTGACCCAGCTGCAGGTCGAGCAGATCGCGAAGTCCAAGATCTTCGGCGTACCGATCGCGGCCACGTTCAACTCCAGCAGCAAGATGCTCGGCAGCCTCAACGTGACCGCCAGCACCGTCAAGACGGTCACCGTGGTGATGATCGTGCTGATGATGGCGACGTCGTTCCTCACGTCGCGGCAGATGCTGGCCCGCAGCAAGGCCTCAGGCCAACAGCTCGACAGCGCCCAGGCGATGACCCAGAAGATCATGGTCTACGGCATGCCGCTGTTCTTCGGCGTCATCGGCGTGAACTTCCAGATGGGCGTGCTGCTCTACTGGCTGACCACCAACGTCTGGACCTTCGGCCAGCAGTACTTCGTCATCAAGGCGATGGGTGAGGACCCCGAGGCGGTCGTCCGGGCCCGCAAGGCCAAGGAAGCCGGCACAGCCGTGGAGGGCAAGGCGACCGCGGCTCCCGCCAAGGGCGTCGGCAAGGGCGGCGCCAACCTGACCAAGCAGCCGCCGACCAAGTCCGGCGCGGTCGGTGCGACCGTGCCGGTGCCGTCGGCCGGCAGCACCAACGGCAGTCCGGCCCGCAACGGCACCAACGGCGGTACGGCTGCCGCGCGCCGTCCGGGCCAGGCCCGCCCTGCCAACCGCAAGCGCAAGGGCGGCCGACACTAGCGCCATGCCGTCTCCCTCGGTCTGCCTCTCGGCACCATCTCCTCGGCCGCCCTCCGCTCCGGCCCTCGGCCGTGACGCGTGCTCCGGCCGGGCCTCGACCTGAACCACCCACGTAGTCACCAGCAGGAGGAACAGCCGTGACGTCGACCACCGACGCTTCCGGGACGACCCAGGCGGCTGACGCGCCTGAGCCCACCGACCCCGATGCTCTGGAATCCGCGACCAGCAACGACTCGGCGGAGGCCGAGGCGCCCGACCTGTCCTTGCTCGAGCAGGAGGGCGAGGTCGCGGCCGACTACCTCGAGGGGCTGCTGGACATCGTCGACCTCGACGGTGACATCGACATGGACGTCGAGGGGACCCGCGCCGTCGTCGCCATCGTCGGCGAGAAGCTCGACGACCTGGTCGGCCGCCGGGGTGAGGTCCTCGACGCCCTGCAGGAGCTGACCAGGCTCGCGGTCATGCGCCAGACCGGCGAGCGCAGCCGGTTGATGCTCGACATCGGCGGCCACCGCGAGCGCCGCCGGGCGGTCCTGATCGAGCTGGCGACCAGCACGGCGGCTGACGTCGTCGCGTCCGGCGAGCCGGTGTCGATGAAGGCGATGACGCCGTTCGAGCGCAAGGTCGTCCATGACGCCATCGCCGGGATCGACGGCGTGCACACCGAGTCCGAGGGCGTGGAGCCGCAGCGGCACGTCGTGGTCCTGCCCGGGTGACCGTGGTTGTCCCGGACGGCGCGCGCGAGCTGCTCGGCGAGGCCTACCAGCCGATGGAGCGCTACGCCGAGCTGCTGCTCGCCGGCGG
>JAWWOM010000149.1:0-12442 GCA_033851655.1 Frankiales bacterium | reverse complement strand
TCGCCGACCTTGACGTAGAGCTTGCGCAGGGTGCCGGTGGTGACGAAGTCCAGCGCCATGTCGCTCGGCGAGATCAGCGTGCCGGACGCCGACACCGTGGTCAGGACGGTGCCCTTGGTGACCGTGCTGGTCCGGACAGCGGCGGCGGCACTGGAGGTGCTGGTGCCGAGCGATGTGTACGCGAACGTGATGGCGACGGCCAGCACGACGGCCAGCCCAAGATTGGCCGCCAGCGTCTTGCGCCGGGCTGTGGCAAGTAATGACATGGTGAGAGCCTCGGCGCTGCCCCTGCCACGCGCCTGCAAGCAGCCTATGAGAAGGCTATGAGTCGGTTCTCGCGATCAACCGCGGGTGGGCGGGCGGCTAGTGGGTGTGCTTCTGCCGGGCGAGGAAGGCCTCGAGCGCGCTGATGCCGCGGGAGGCCTCGCGGGCGATGACCTCGTCGTCGAGCGGGTAGGGCGTCCCTGGCTTGTGCCGGCGGATCCAGGCGCTGCGCATCCGCTGCCGGATCAGGCATCTCAACCCGAGCAGGGCTGCCACGAGGAACAGGACGACCGAGCAGATCGCCAGGACGGCTGCGGTCCTGTGCCAGGCCCGCGCAGGGCCGGGCACCAGGTCGGCGGCGAGCACGTCAGCGACGAGCAGGGTGAGGGAACCCGTCCAGAGCAGGGCGGTCGCGCCCGGGCGGTGCCGGCGCAGCCAGCCCTTGGCAGTTCTCGGCACGGCCTTCACTCGTGGTGCGCTCATCCGAGCCTCCTCGCCCGACGTCACTTTACGACCGGCGGCGTACCAGCGTCGTCACCAGCGGCGGAATCGCTGAAACCTGTCCTGAACCGTTATCTGGCATCGCCCTCAGTACCAGCATCGAGCGGGGGAGCAGGGTGACTGCGTGCTCCGGGAGCAGCGGCCGCCCGCTCCACGGCTGCTCGTCGTCCGCGGTGTCGACGACCACGTCGTACCAGCTGGCCCACGGTGACCCCGGCAGGGTGAAGCTGCGCTTCTCGTCGCCCGAGTGCAGGAGGGTCAGGAACGAGTCGTCGGTGACCCGCTCGCCCCTGGGGCCACGGCTGCGGATGCCGCCGCCGGACATGTACATGCCGAGGGTACGGGCGGCGGGGGACCACCAGTCGGCGTCGGTCATCTCGATCCCCGCCGGGGTGAACCAGGCGAGGTCCTTGACGTCACCGTCGTCGATCGGGCGGCCCCGGAAGAAGGCCCGCTGACGCAGCACCGGATGGTCACGGCGGACCCTCAGCAGATGGCGTACGAGCTCGAGCAGCTTGGTGTCCTCGGGCCCGAGATCCCAATCCAGCCAGGAGATCTCGTTGTCCTGGCAGTAGGCGTTGTTGTTGCCACCCTGGCTGCGCCCGATCTCGTCGCCGGCCATCAGCATCGGCACGCCGGTCGAGAGCAGCAACGTCGTCAGGAAGTTGCGGACCTGGCGGGCCCGCAGCGCCAGGACCTCCGTCGAGCGGGTCGGCCCCTCTGCGCCGCAGTTCCAGGACCGGTTGGTGTTGTCACCGTCGCGATTGTCCTCGCGGTTGGCCTCGTTGTGCTTGCCGTTGTAGGAGACCAGGTCGGCGAGGGTGAATCCGTCGTGCGCGGTGACGAAGTTGATCGACGCGTAGGGGCGCCGCCCGTCGTCCTGGTAGAGGTCGCTGGAGCCCGAGAGCCGGTAGCCGATCTCCGCCACCCCGGTGTCGGAGCCGCGCCAGAAGTCCCTGACGGTGTCGCGGTACTTGCCGTTCCACTCGGTCCACAGCGGCGGGAACTCACCCACCTGGTAGCCACCCTCGCCGATGTCCCACGGCTCGGCGATCAGCTTGACCTGGCTGACCACCGGGTCCTGCTGGATGACGTCGAAGAACGCCGACAGCTTGTCCACGTCGTGGAACGACCTGGCCAGCGCTGCCGCCAGGTCGAAGCGGAACCCGTCGACGTGCATCTCGGTGACCCAGTAGCGCAACGAGTCCATGATCATCTGGAGCACGTGCGGGTGGCGGACGTCCAGGGTGTTGCCGCAACCGGTGTAGTCGGTGTAGAGCCGCTTGTTGTCCTCGCGGAGCCGGTAGTAGGCGGCGTTGTCGATGCCCCGGAACGCCAGCGTCGGGCCGAGCTGGTCGGCCTCGGCCGTGTGGTTGTAGACCACGTCGAGGATGACCTCGATGCCCGCCTCATGCATGGCCCGGACCATCGCCTTGAACTCGCGCACCTGCTGGCCGCCGGCGCCGCTGGCCGAGTAGGCCGCGTGCGGTGCGAAGTAGCCGAGGGTGTTGTAGCCCCAGTAGTTGGTCAGCCCGCGCTGCTGCACGTAGGGCTCGCTGACGAAGTGGTGTACGGGCAGCAGCTCGACGGCGGTGATCCCGAGCTGCTTGAGGTAGTCCACCGACTCGGGGTGCCCCAGCCCGGCGTAGGTGCCGCGGAGCCCCTCCGGGATGCCGGGGTGCAGCTTGGTGAAGCCCTTGACGTGCAGCTCGTAGATGACCGAGTCCGACCACGCGGTCTGCGGTCGATGGTCGTCGCCCCAAGGGAAAGCGTCGTGCACCACCACCGACTTGGGCACGTACGGGGCCGAGTCGCGGTGGTCCTGGACGAGGTCGTCGCGGTCCGGTGGGAAGCCGAAGACGGCATCGCTGCCGTCACCGCTGAGGATGAACTCGCCGTCGAAGGCGCGGGCATAGGGGTCGGCGAGCAGCTTGCTCGGGTTCCAGCGTTGCCCGTTGGTGGGGTCGAACGGCCCGTCGACCCGGAAGCCGTACCGCTGGCCGGGGTGCACCTGGGGCAGGTAGCCGTGCCAGACGTGGTAGGTCGACTCCTCCAGCGGCAGCCGGGTCTCGTTGCCGTCGTCGTCGAACAGGCAGACGTCGACCGCCTCGGCCCCGGCGGCGTAGAGCGCGAAGTTGGTGCCCTCACCGTCCCAGGTGGCACCGATCGGCGCATGCCGGCCCGGCCACGGGCGATCGGGAACCGAGGTCGAGCCGGGCACCGTCGGTCAGCCGACCGGCTCGGCCACGACGAAGGACTGGGCACCGAGCAGCCGCCAGATCGGCGGCACCGCGAGGTAGGCCCGGACCAGGAACGTGGTCTTGGGCAGCCGTCCCTTGGTGGAGAACGGCAGGAACCGCTTGATCATCGACTCGACCCGGAAGCCGCTCATCGCCAGCGCCTCGCCGAGGCTGTGCTCGTCCAGCGGCGTGACGTGGTCGAAGAACATCCAGTAGTCCTTGGAGCAGTAGCGGATGTTCGGCTGCAGGATCAGGAAGCGCCCGGTGGGCTTGAGCACCCGCCTGGCCTCGGCCATCACGGCCAGGATGTCGTCGCGGTAGAGGTGCTCGAAGAAGTTGCTGGCGAAGACGATGTCGACGCTGGCGTCGGCGAGGTCGGCCATGTCGTGCGCCGGCCCCACGATCGCGCGTACGCCCGGGCCGGCTGCGCGGGCAACCGCGGGATTGACGTCGACGGCGATCCGCTCGCGGGCCTTGATGGCGTTGACGAACTCGCACCCGCCGGCCGCGATGTCGACCAGCACGGAACCGGTCGGGACGTAGCGCTGGAAGAACTTCTCGGCCAGCACCGCCCACATGGCCCGGCGGAACTCCTCGTCGCCACCGAAGCGCTCCGAGTAGAGCACCCGCATGTGCTCGCCGTCGGTCGTCGCCATGGGGCGGCCGGCCTGCTGTGCCTCGAGGCGCAGGGCCGTGGAGATCCGCTCGTCCTCAGACGCCACAGCTGGTTCCTCTCATCGGCTCGGTCCTGCTGGTGTCACGGATGCAGCCCGACTCGTCCGAGTGGCCCGGCCGCACATGTTACCGCCGCCCGTGGGGTCAGCATCCGCTGACGTGTGCCGGGAACCGCATCACGTTGCTCGGCCCGATGGTGCCGAGCAGCGTGAAGCCGGCGTTGCGCAGCACGGCGACGTCGGCCTGCGGCCGGGTGACGTGCGTGACGATGACCGTCGCACCGTACCGGCGGCCGATGGCCACGATGGTGCACAGGTCGTTGTTGGGGATCTGCACGGACGGGTAACCGGTGATCTCGGTGGTCTCCCACGGTTCCCTCGTCATCACCGTGCCGTGGCCGCCTGCCTCGGCGTCGGTGATGTAGCCGGCGTAGACCGCGATGTCCTGGCCGAACGCGTTGTTCTGGGTGATCGCCCGCACCGCAGCCGACGTGCCGCCGAGCCATGGCCACGCGACGGTGGCGACCAGCGCCGACCAGCCGACGGTACGTCCCCAAGGGACCCGGCTCGCCCCGAGCAGCGCGGCGATCAGCAGCAGCGGCAGGAAGGCCGTGGCGCTGCGCAACCAGGCACCAGCACTGGACGCGACGGGGGAGACGACGGCGTCGAACAGGAACACCCCCACGGCGCTGGCAGCGACGGTCGGCCAGCCGATCCGCTCCCAGGCAGGCGAGGACGGCCTCCGGTCGACGGCGCCGGCCGCAGCGTGCGGTCGACGGCGCAGGACCCGTACGAGGACCCAGAGGTTGAGCAGGGCGAGGACCAGCAGGAACCAGGTCAGCCGGTTCCCCAGCGACCGCGGGATCACCTGCCACAGGTACTGGGCCGTGTGCCAGCGGAACCGCACCGCCGGCCAGACGCCATGGCGGAGGACGTCGCGCAGGCCGCCGTGCCGGCCGACCTGGAACAGCTGCTCGTAGTAGCCCAGGAACGGCAGCTGGGTGGTCGGCGGCAGCGCCCGGTGCATCGCCCGCTCGTTGGCGATGACCCAGGGCGCGAGGATGACCGCCACACCACCGGCGTACGAGGCGATCCGGCGCGACTGCAGCAGCACCGCCGCCCGCCCGGCCCGGCGTCCCCGCAGCAGTGCCACCAGCAGCGAGGCTCCGATGACCAGCACCAGGATCAGCCCGTCGTTGCGGCACAGCCAGGTGGCACCGGCGCAGCCGCCGACGGCGACCCAGCGCCAGCTGCCGCCCCTGCGCGAGCTGGCCAGGGCGAGTGCCGAGAGCAGGAACAGCAGGTAGAACGCCACCGACTCGGTCTGGACGGCGAAGTAGGACAGCCTCGGCAGCAGGGCGACCAGCAGGATCGTCACGCCGGCGAGCGCGTGCCTGCCGGTCAGGTGGTAGGCCAGCACGCCCGCGGCCAGCGCCCCCAGCAGCGAGGCCACGATGGACGCGCTGCTGGCGGTGATCAGTGAGTGGTCGCCGGTGAGCAGCATCGGCAAGGCCATCAGCAGTGACGGCAGCGGCTGCCAGTAGTCGCCGGCGTAGTGGTGCACCGACGGCGGCAGCACCAGGAACTGCCAGATGAAGTCGTTGTTGAAACCGTGCCCGGTCGCCACGTTGCGCGCCGTCTGGAAGTAGTAGGACGGGTCGGCATGGCCGGCGGCGCGGGCATGCTGCAGCGCCGAGATCTGCACCCCCGTGATGACGCAGACGCAGGCCAGTGCCGCGACGTAGATCAGCCTCTCGGCCGCAGTCGTCGCCGCGCGGACCCGGACCCGTGGTCCGGCAAGAATGACCCGCCCCCCGTCTGGCGCCCCCCGTGGGTGGGCCTAGATCCTGCCCTCGGCGATGGCCTGCTCGATCCAGGGGATGACTTCGTCCAGCATCGCGTCGAGCGTGGTCGTGGCCTGGTAGCCGAGCACCGTACGGGCCTTGTCCACGTCGGGCACGCGGCGCTGGACGTCGTACTCGTAGGCCTGGTCGCTGACGACCGCCAGCGGCACGTCCGGGCCCTTGATCTTGCGCCAGATGACCTCGGCCAGGGCCCGTACCGAGGTGCTCTCGGCGGTGGAGATGTTGAAGTCCTGGTTGAGGGCCGCCGGGTGCTCCATCGCGACCACGATGCCCTTGGCCAGGTCGCCGCCGTAGGTGTAGTGCCGGACCTGCTCGCCGGTGCCGAGGATGTGCAGCGGGTCCTGGCCCTTGAGGATCTTCTGCACCAGGTCGGGCACGACGTGGCTCATCGCCAGCTTGACGTTGCCCGACTCGACCTCGACGTCGGTCAGCGCACGCTGCTCGCCGATGCCGACGCAGTTGAACGGCCGGACGATCGTGTACGGGACGTGGTACTGGTCCCACGCCGCCTTGGCGAAGTACTCGACGGCGAGCTTCTGGAACCCGTACGAGGACAGCGGCGGCGGGACCTGGCGCTCCTGGCCCTCGAACGAGGGCCAGGTCGTGGCCGACTCGAAAACCATCGAGCTGGACAGGTAGGTGACCTTCTGCAGCTTGCCGTCCCGGTGGGCCGCGATGGCCGCGTCGCAGGACGACGCCATGATCCGCTCGTTGGTCGCCAGCAGGTCGTACGCGAAGGCGTGGAAGTAGGAGATCCCGCCGATCATCGCGGCGCCGGCGATGAAGTGGTCGCAGTCCATCAGCAGCTTGGTCATCAGGTCGACGTCGCGGGCATCGCCCTCGACCAGCGTGTAGCGCGGGTGGTCGTCGTAGGACTTGGTGATCTTGCCGTACTTGGAGAAGTTGTCGATGCCGACCACGGTGTGGCCGCGGGAGAGCAGCTCCTCGACGACGTAGCCGCCGATGAAGCCGGCCGAGCCGCTGACCAGGACCCGCAGGCTCTCCTGCGCTGGGCTGCCGGTGGGGGTGGTGTCGGTCGCCATGGTTGCCAGTTCCATCATCTACTCGGTGTGTTCGGAGGACATGAGCGTGCGCAGCTCTTCGGGGGTGAGCCGTCTGCCGTAGGCGAAGCGGTACCACCGGAGATATTTGGGGATCCAGGCCGCGAGCTTGAAGTTGGAGACGCCGGCCTGCCGGTCCAGCCAGATCGTCGGGATCTCGGCGACCGGCAGGCCGAGCCGCTTGGCCTTGACCGTGAGCTCGAGACCGATCTCGAAGCCGGCCCGGCTGTCGATGCCGACGGTACGGATGAAGTCGGTGGCGTAGGCCTTGAAGGAGTTGGTCGCGTCGCGGGTGCCGACCCGGGCCAGCAGGTGCAGCGACCGCCCGGCGAGGCGGGACAGGGTCGCCTTGAGCATCGGGCCGCCGACCTGCTGTCCGCCTGGCATGTAGCGGGAGGCGGCAGCGACCACGACGCCGCGCTCGACCAGCCGGGTGAGGTCGTCGATCTGGCGCGGGTCGTCACAGCCGTCAGCCATGGTGACCACGGCGCAGGCGGCCTTGGACGAGTCGATGCCGAACCGGATGGCGTTGGCCGGCCCACGGCCGTAGGTGCTCACGACCAGACGCAGCCGCGGCTCGTCCTCGGGGTAGGCGCGTACGGCCTCGGCGGTGCTGTCCTCGGGGAAGTCGACGACGACGAGGACCTCGCAGTCCAGCGTCACCGACTCGAACAGCCGGTCCAGCACGGGGTAGATGTCGGTGCCCTCGTTGTAGGCGGGCAGGATGATCGAGACGCGCGGGCTCATACGCGTACCCCGTCCCCGAAGACGTTCCACACGTCCGCGACCGGCTTGTCGGTCACGATGCCGACGTAGTCGCGGTGCGGTGCGCCGACGATCAGCAGGTCGGACTCGGCGAGGACCCGGTCGAGGGAGAGCAGCGTGTCGTCGTCGGACACGTACGGGTCGGTGCACAGCACGTCCCCGGCCTTGAACCGCAGGATCCGACGCAGCTTGTAGCTCAGGCTGGACCGGGTGTCGTCCGAGCCGCCCTTGAAGGCCATGCCCAGGATGCCGACGGTCATCGACTTGAGGTCGTACCGCTGCTCGAGCCGGTCGACCACGTAGAGCGGCAGCCCCTCGTTGACCAGCATCGCGGCGTGTCCGAGGGTGAAGTTGTTGTTGTTGAACGCGGCCAGCTGCATGGTGTCCTTGAACAGGCACGGCCCGGCGGCGAACCCGGCGCCCGGCAGGTCGGCGGCCCGCGGGTAGTCCATCATCAGGCCCTGCCGGATCCGCTCGAAGTCCAGCCCGCGGTCGTTGGCCATCATGTAGAGCTGGTTGGCGGTGGCGAACTTGATGTAGCGCCAGGTGTTGGTGAACAGCTTGGCCAGCTCGGCCTCCTCGGGAGTGAGGTCGACGATCTGGCTGGTCAGCCGGCGGAACAGCGTGGCAGCTCTGTCGCGGCCGTCCTGGCTCCGGCTGGAGACGATCTGCGGGAGCGTGTAGAGCTCCTCCATCGCCTTGCCCTCGGCGATCCGCTCCGGGCAGAACGCCACCGGCATGTCGATGCCCAGCCGGGCGACCATCGCCTCCACCAGCGCGGTGACGCCCGGGTAGACGGTGCTGCGCAGCACCAGCAGCTGGCCGTCCCGGAAATGCTTGTTGCACAGCTCCAGCGCCCGGGGGATCGCCTGCGGGTCGGGGTTGAGGTGCTCGTCGACCGGGGTGCCGATGACGACGATGACGCTCTCGGCCTCGCCGACCACGGCCGGATCGGTGCTGGCCACGAGGTTGCCGCTGGCGATCACCCGTTGGAGCACCGGCAGGGCGCCCGGCTCGTCGAAGGGCAGCCGGGCCGCATTGACCTGCGTGACCGCTGCCTCGCTGACGTCGTAGACCGACACCCGGGCACCGGCGTCGGCGAGGGCGATCGCGAGCGGGAGGCCGACGTGGCCACAACCGCCGATCACGGCGACGTCGCGGGTGAAGCTGCTGTCCGGCACAGGCTGCCCCATCAGTTCGACGCCCCGGAAGCGGGCGATCCACATGGTACAAGGGAGGACTTGGTCGGAATTCCGGCGTGGTGCGACACGAGCGTGGCGTCGTACAGCGCGCTGGTCAGCACCCAGAGGTGCATCGTGTACGGGCCGGCCTTCAGCGTCGTCGTGCTGGCGACGTTCATCGGAGCTCCTGCCTGGGACAGCTCGGACACCGCCTTGTCGAAGCCACTGTCGTGCACGCCCATCAGCAGCAGTGTCCCCGGCCGCCGCTTGTCCAGCAGGTGGACGTCCGGCGAGGTGAGCGTCGGCAGGTGGGCGCGCAGCGCGTTGGGCGTCCAGAGGAACTGAGCCGCCAGGCTGCTCGCCAGCGTGTCACCCGCCGGGTACCACATCATCAGGTCGTCGCCGGCGTGGGCGGGGGGCGGGACGGCTGCGTTGAGCTCGGCGGCGAGCTGGTACTGCGCCAGGGTCAGCCGCCAGTTCCGGTCGGTGCGCAGCACGTCGGTGTAGCTGGGCTGGGGGAACGGCCGCTGGCAGGGGCGCAGCGGGCCGGTGAGCCGCTCACCCGCGGTCAGGGCGTAGCCGCCGCCGGTGATCGCCGCGCCGACGGTGGCTGCCAGAACCGAGGCCACGACCACGAACCTGGCCGGGTCCGGCTGCCACCTGCTCCAGGCGGCGACGAGCGCGGCCAGGACCGCAGCGGTGACCAGCCCGGGCACCAGGCCGAACACCAGGTGCCCCCGGGTGTAGGTCAGCGCGTAGGGGACGGCCAGGACCAGCAGGGCCGGCAGGGCTGCGGTACGGGACCCGCGTAGCAGCGGACGGCTGACCCGGACCACGGCCGCGGCCAGCAGGAGGACGGTCGCCGGCCACAGCATCGACGACGCGAAGTGGTACTCCAGGCCGTAGCCCTTGTCGAAGAACTGCCACCAGGTGAAGAACCCGACCTGGAGGGCCAGGATCGCCGCCAGCGAGGACTCGGGGTGCGGCGACGGACGGCGCGGGTCCCGTACGGCCGGCTCGGGGCTCTGGTCGCCGGTGGCGGCGTCGTCCGGCGACGGCTCGGTCACGGTCGGCCGGCGCACGGCGAGTCGTGCGGCGAGCCAGACCAGCAGCGCCAGCGGCGGCACGGCGAGGTAGGGGTCGCGGAGGACCCAGCGCCAGTCGACCGTGTGCCACTTGCGGATCTCGGCCGGGGTCCGCAGGTGCTGGGAAGCATCCAGCGTGGGCGTGATGATGTTCCAGTGGCCGTACATCCCGTGCGCGAACAGCATCAGGACACCGGTCACCCCCAGCAGCGCGGCCGCGAGGGCCCCTGCGTCTGCCAGGGCGCGCCACCACGACCGGCGCAGCGTGCCGCCGAGGTGGACGGCGACGACGGCTGCGATCAGCGGCGCGCTGACGGCTTGCGAGTGCAGGGCCAGGCTGAGCATGACCCCGGCACCGGTGACCCAGGCCGTTCGCGCTCCCCGTCGCGTCGCGGGCATGAACAGCATGCACATCCCGGCGACCAGGTAGGACACCGCCGAGGAGTCCGGGTAGTCGGTGCCCCACGCGTAGATCAGGACCGGGCTGGACAGGACCGCGGCGACGGCGACCGCCCCGGCGGCCCTGCCGTACAACCGGCGGAAGAGCAGGTAGGCGGGCACGATGGCGACCAGGGCCAGCAGGTAGCGCAGGACGAAGAAACCGCCGGTCGCCCCGAAGAGCAGGTAGCAGGCGCGGGAGGGCAGCGTGAAGCCGAGCCGCACCCAGTAGTAGCCGCTGGCTCCGTACCGCGTGATCAGGTCGGCGCCGTGCTCGGTGTAGGCCTGGTAGAAGTAGCGGTCGATCATCGGGACCGACGCGATCGGCAGCTCCTGCAGCGCGAACAGCACGGTGACCGGGGCCGCCAGCAGGGCTGCGGTCTCGGCTGACACGGCGCCCGCGCGGCGACCCGGCCAGCGGTTGCGCGGTCGCGGAAGCGGTGCGCCGGGGGGCACCTCGTCGACCTCGCTCAGCTGGGAATCCATCCGTCCGAGGCTACCGCCGGCGCGGTGCGGGTGGGGTAAGGAGGCCTCGCGAAGCGTCGAGGCAACCGCCCGCTACTGAATGCGGGTGTTGATCATGCCGAGAACTCCGCCATGCGACGCACCTGGATGGTCCTGCCGGTCATGCTGGCGCTGCTGCTGGCCTGGCCGCTGATGGTCAACGCGATGCGCGCGCAGTCCTCGGCCCGGTCGGTGCCGGCCCCGGTCGGCGGGGGCGGCGGTTCGGCCACTCCGGCAGCCGTCGCCCCCTCGGCCCCGGCCACGTCCGCTGCGGTGACCCCGGCAACGGCGCCGAGCCGGCTACGCGTCGCCGTCAGCCGTTCGGCCGTGCCGACCCGCACGGCGAAGCCGGTCATGACGATGAGCATGAGCGCCCTGCCGAGGACCACGACGGCCGCCCCGGCCGCTCGTGCGACGGTGGCTCGTTCAGCGGTGGCTCGTACGACGGTGGCTGCCACGACCGTGCCGCCCACGCACGCCGCCGTGCCGACGACCAGCCCGTCGACGAGGCCCACCACCAAGCCGGTCTCCAGCGCGACCACGAAGGCCGCTCGGCCCAGCGGCAGGCCGACGCACACGAGCAGCCCGATCCCGACGCCCTCCCATGAACCGTCGACCGGCGGCACCGTGACGATGGGCAACTTCCAGTACGCGATGCCGGAGAGCGTCGCGCCGGGCGCGCGGATCGCGATCTTCAACGCCGACACCGTCGGCCACTCCCTGACCATCGCGAGCGCCGGGATCGACGTGGTGGTCGAGGGCGGCAGGTACGGCTACCTGACGGCGCCGGGAACGCCGGGCAGCTATCAGGTGACCTGCGACTACCACGCCGACATGGTGGCCACGCTGGTCGTGCGTTAGTCGTTCTTGACCGCAACCAGCTCCAGGTAGGGCGACGGGATCTCGCAGCTGCCGTCGTCGGCGATGTTGTGCCGGTCGGCGAGCGCGATCCAGTCCCTGGTGAACGCGGCTGCCCGGTCGGGACCCACGCGGGCCAGAACCGTGGTCACCGGCCCGAACCAGTCCCGGAACAGCTGGAAGAGGGCCGTCGTGCTGTGGTGCACCAGGTCGGCGTACTGCTCGGTGATCCGCAGGCTGCTGACCTGGCCGGCGAAGAGCTCCGCCAGTCGCTCCGGGGTGCCCCAGGCCGCAGGCGCCGGGACCCCAGGCGGTGGTGGCAAATAGTCCGCCTGAAGCCGGAACTGCTCGCCGACCCAGCTCGCCGGGGTCCAGTTCGCCATGCCGAGGCGGCCGCCCGGGCGCAGCACCCGGAGCAGCTCGCCGGCCGTCGCCTCCTGGTCCGGCGCGAACATGGCGCCGAACGTCGAGGTCACCACGTCGAAGCTGCCGTCCGGGAACGGCAGGGCCTGCGCGTCGGCGACCCCCGTACGCATCGGCAGTCCCTCGGCCGCGGCTCTGGCGACGGCGTGCTCCAGCAGGTCGGGCACGTAGTCCGTGCAGGTCACGTCCGCCCACCGCCGCGCCGCCGCCAGCGCCGTGTTGCCGGCTCCGGCCGCGACGTCGAGCACCCGCTCACCTGCCCTGACGTGCAGGGCTCGTACCAGCAGCTCGCCGACGACGACCTGGGCGACGCCGATGCGATGGAAGTCGCCGGTTGCCCAGGCGGCCTGCTGGCGGCGGGTCACCTCGTCGAACGCTGTCATCCCTCGTCCCCTCAGCCCGGCCCCTCGGCCCCGAGGCGCAGCGCCACCTTATCGACGGCAGCCGCGTGTGGCGGCCGGGCAGCTGACCAGTTGCCGGGATGCTACTGGTGAGTAACATCGAGGCACTGCCGCCGTCGCCAGGAGGACCGGATGGAACCGCTGTCGATCGTCGTGTGCATCAAGCAGGTGCCGGACAGCTG
>JAWWOM010000139.1:0-4587 GCA_033851655.1 Frankiales bacterium | reverse complement strand
CATTCCCATCGCGAGGCGCAGCACGAGCCCGTCGAGCGCGAGTTCCAGGAACCGCTGGATCACCTCGACGCCGACGTCCTCGCGCAGGACGCCGAGTTCGCGCTGGCGCGCCAGCCGTTCCCGGGTCGCCGCGGTCACGGCCTCGGACCGGGCCGCCCAGCGCCGGGCGAAGTCCGGATCCGTGCGGACCCGGCGGGAGACCTCGAGCTGGGTGCCGAGCCAGCCCGCCCGGTCCAGTGAGGACGGCTCGCCGCCGTCCAGCAGGTCGCGCATGACCTGCACCAGGCCGTCCTTGGCGACGACTGCGGCCATCTCGGCGGCGTCGTCCTCCGCGACGGCCAGGAACAGCGATTCCTTGTCGCGGAAGTGGTGGAAGATCGCGCCCCGGGACAGCCCGATCTCGCGCTCGAGAACCCGGACCGTTGCGGCCTCGTAGCCGTGGTCGGCAAACGCCCGCCGGGCGCCGTCGAGGATCTGCCGGCGGGTCGCCAGCAGCCGTTCCGCACTCACCTTCGGCACGGTGGCCACGCTAGCAAACCGTACGTCCGTCTTGCAAGGGCCAAGAGCGCCTCTCAGCCGAAGGTGACCACGTTGCGGGCGCCGTGCCCTACGCCCATCCGCTCGAACGCCGAGTCGATGTCGTCGAGCCCGATCCGGTCGCTGATCAGCGCCTGGAGGTCGAGGCGGCCGGCGTTCACGTGGTCGATGAGGATCGGGATGTCGACGGCCGGGTCGGCGGACCCGTACAGGCATCCCTCGAGCCGGCGGGCGAAGTAGGCCAGCTCGAGGGCGTTGAACGACACCGTGTCCTCGCGCGAGCCCATGCCGACCACCGTCGTACGGCCACCTCTGCGGGTGCTGGACCACGCCGTGCGGATGGCCTCGGCGCGGCCGACGCACTCGAAGGCGTGGTCGACACCGCGACCATCGGTGAGCTCGCGCATCCGGGCAACGACGTCCGCTCCGGTCGTGAGCACCTCCGTGGCGCCGAGCTTGCGGGCCATCTCCTCCTTGGACCCGGACGGGTCGACGGTGATGATCTGGGCGGCCCCGGCGATCCGGGCACCCTGGACAGCGGAGAGTCCGACGCCGCCCAGGCCGAAGATCGCCACCGTCTCACCCTGCATCACCTGCGCGCTGTTCAGTACGGCTCCGACGCCGGTGATGACCGCGCAGCCCAGCAGCGCAGCCGTGTCCAGCGCCAGGTCCTCCGGCAGCCGGACGACGGCGTTGCCGGCAACCAGCGTCTCCTCGGCGAAGGCCGCCACGCCGAGCCCGGGATAGAGGTCGTGACCGCCGCCGTCCCACGCGTAGGGCCTGGCGGCGGCCTCGCCGGCCCGCTCGCACAGCCACGGCTCGTCGCGCAGGCAGTGCCAGCACTCGCGGCACGGCGCCGACCAGATCAGCAGCACGTGGTCACCAGGCTCGACGTTGGTCACGCCGTCCCCGACCTCGCTGACGATGCCGGCGCCCTCGTGCCCGAGCACCGCGGGGGTCGGCTGCCGCAGGGTGCCGTTGGCGAGGGAGAGGTCGGAGTGGCAGACGCCGGCGGCGACGATGCGCACCCGCACCTGACCGGCTCCGGTCTCGGGCAGCACGATGTCCTCGACCCTCATCGGGATCCCGATCTCGCGCAGCACCGCAGCCCGTACCACCGTCACCTGCCTCCCCGGGCACCCTAACCCGGATGTCCGTTTCGCCTTGCCGCGGGCCGGATCCGGACAGATACTGGGTCGATGCCTGAGCTCCGAATTGAGACCGTTGCCGAGCCGCTGGCCTCGGACCTGCGTGCTTGCTGGGCCGCGGCGCACCTCGTGGCCCGGGCGCAGCATGTCGGGGCACTGCCGTCCCTGACCGAGGCGCAGGAGCTGGGTCGTCCGCTGCTGGCGGCGGCCTTGACCGGGCTCGCCGTGCACGGGGTCGCCAGAGACGCCGGTCTGGCTCTGCGGACGGCGCTGACCGGCGAGGACTTCAGGCTGCTGCTGGAGGCGGCGCACGACCAGCTCGAACAGTCGCCGATCCCGGCCGGCACCTGGCCGGTGCTCACCCCGCTGCTCGGCGAGGAGCTGCTGGCGGCTCTGGTCGACGTGTCTGCCGCGTCGCTGCGCCGCTACTCCCAAGGGGTGCGGACCACACCCGGGTCGGTCGCCCAGCGGCTGCACTTCCTCGCCCTGCTGGTCGCCGACCTGTCCGGTGCCTACAACGAGTACGGGATCCGGCGCTGGTTCGCCCGCCCGCGCCAGCAGCTCGGCGGCCTGGCCCCGTACGACCTGCTGGTGCACGGTTTCGACGCCGACGCCAGGCCGGCACTGCGGGTGCGGGAACTCGTCGACGGCCTGACGGCGGCGGGCGCGGCCTGATGACGGTCGGCTTCCGGCACGGTGACCCGCGATTCCCGTTCTGGTCGCAGCCCGACCGCCAGCCGGAGGGGCGCTGGCACGGCAGCGGGGAGGGACCGGTCCACTACCTGGCGGACACACCGGACGGCGCCTGGGCCGAGTTCCTGCGGCACGAGGAGATCACCGAGCCGGCGGAGCTGGCCGGGGTCCGGCGCCGGCTGTGGGCGGTCGAGTTCGACCGGGCGGCCGAGACGGAGCGTGCCGTCCCTGTGCCGCGGGGGACCGCCACCGGCGGCTTTGCCAGCTATCCCGCCTGCCAGGCCGCGGCCCGGCGGCTGCGGGGCTCGGGCACGACCTGCCTGCGGGCACCCTCGGCCGCCCTGCTGCCGGGCGGTGCCGGTGGCGAGCAGGTCCTGGGCCCGTACCGGGAGGGCTCGGAGCGCGACGGCGTGGTCTGGGTGCTCATCGGCCCGCGCCCCCAGGTTCGCGGCTGGGCGGCCGTCGACGCCGGCGCGCCGACCCGGCGGGTGCTGAGGCTGGTCGCCCACTTCGACGAACCGGCGGTGCCGGCCGCGGCCGCTGGGCACCGGACCGGCAGCGACCGACGGTCGGGGGCCGACCGCCGTGACCTGGTCGACCTGACGAGGGCCGAGCGGGGTCAGCCGGAACGCCGTCGCCCCGGCGGGGACCAGCGTCGCGGCACGGACCGGCGGGCGCGATGAGCACGCCGCCACGCGACGACGAGGTGCTGGGCACCGTGGCCGGCTGGCTTGCCGAGGCCCGACGGGTCACCGTGCTGACCGGCGCCGGTGTGTCGACCGACTCCGGCATCCCGGACTACCGCGGGCCCAACGGCCTGTGGCGCCGCGACCCCTCCTCGGCCCGGACCCTGGTCGCCGGTGGCTACCGCGACGACCCCGACGTGCGCCGGCGGGCCTGGGCGGGCCGCTCGGCGCACGGCGCCTGGACGGCTGAGCCGAACGCCGCCCACCGCGCGCTGGTCGACCTCGAGCGCTCGGGCCGGCTCCGGGCGCTGGTCACGCAGAACATCGACGGGCTGCACCAGGCGGCCGGGTCCACCGGCGTGCTCGAGCTGCACGGGACGATCTGGTCGGCGGTCTGCCTGGCCTGCGGAGCCCGTACCCCCATGGTCGACCAGCTGGCCCGGGTCCGCGGTGGCGAGCCGGACCCTGCCTGCCTCGACTGCGGCGGGGTGCTCGGCTCGGCCACGGTCGGTTTCGGCCAGCCGCTGGACCCCGACCTGCTGGCCGCCGCCAGGGACGCTGCGGCGGAGTGTGACGTGTTCCTCGCCCTCGGTTCGTCGCTGCGGGTCCAGCCGGCCGCCGGACTGTGCCGGGTCGCCGTGCGGGCGGGTGCCCGCCTGGTCGTGGTCAACGCGGACCCGACCCCGTACGACGAGCTGGCCGATGCCGTGCTGCGCGAACCGATCGGTGAGCTGGTCCCGGCGCTGGTGACGGAGGCCCTCGCGCTGCGGTGACCGGCGGCTGACCGCCAATCGGGTGCATATGCACGGTCCCGCACCGCCGATACGAGGGGTGCAGGCTGCCGCGGGGCCGCCGCGGGAGGGGTTGCGCATGTCGCGACGTGACCGCGTGGTGCGCGGTGGCGTCCTGGTTCTGGCGGTCACCAGCCTGCTCCTGCCGGGGTCGTACGCCGCTTTCTCCTCGACCGACCATGCGGCCGGATCGCTGACCTCGGTGAGCTCGTTCTACGCCTCCGACGTGCTCAGCGACGGGGCCGCCGGGTACTGGCGCCTGGACGGGCCGGCCGTCACCGACAGCGCCGGTACCCACCCCGGCACGGTGACCGGCACGGTCGGCTCGGTTCCCGGCGCGACGCCCGACGGGGACACCGCGCTGAGGACCACGACGGCGGGCGCATTGATGCTGCCCTGGACGGTGAGCGGCGACGCGTCGGTCGAGCTGTCGTTCCAGGTGGCCGCAGCCACGGCCACCGTGGGCGACGGCACCCTCTGGTACGGAGCCTCGCCGCTGCTCTCGACCTCGGCCGTCGGCCACGACGGTGACTTCGGCATCGGCATCGACAGCGTCGGCAACCTGGTCGCCGGGATGGGCGACGGCTCAGCCGGCGACCTGACGATCGCCTCCACCGGGACCTCGTACAAGGACGGGGCCTGGCACCACGTCGTCTGGACCAGGGACTCCTCGACCGGCGCGATGGTCCTGTACGCCGACGGTTCGGCGGTCGCGAGCGGCGCCGGTGGCAC
>JAWWOM010000120.1:0-14268 GCA_033851655.1 Frankiales bacterium | reverse complement strand
CGGGAGGTCAGGTCCACCCGCTCGGCCGCACTCCAGGCCAGCCCGGGGATCGAGCGGCGCATGTCCTCGTACGCGTCCTCACGGCTGCTCATGAGCAGGTCGAGGTGGGCCATCCAGCTCTCAGCGTCCGGCCGGGTGAGCACGATGGGGGGCAACTTGCTGACGGGCGGGTGCTCCACGGTGATAGTCACTCTGCGTTGATACCCAATTACACAGAGTTAAACCCTTGCCGACAGCAGCGGCATCGCGTCCAGGGTCAGGAACGGCGGCAGCACCGGACTCAGCGCGACGTCCCGGAAGACGCCGGCGGCAGCACGTACGAGACCCGCGTCGGCGCCGGCGGCCAGCAGGGCGTCGACCTCCTCGGCCAGCAGCCGCTCCACCAGCTGCACGGTCGCCGGCGTCACACCGTCGAGCAGCACCCGGTGGTGGACCCACTGCCACACCTGGCATCGGGACACCTCGGCCGTCGCCACGTCCTCCATCAGGTCGTTGACGGCAGCGGCCCCCCTGCCGCCCAACCAGGCGGTCAGATAGGCGAGGCCGACGGCCACGTTGTCACGCAGCCCGGTGGTGGTGATGGCCCCACCCGCCACGGCGGTGTCGAGGAGCGCGTCGACACCCTCGGTCACCTCCGGCAACACGTCACGCTGGTCCACCCGGCCGGCCAGCGCCGCGTCGAAGACCGACAGCGCGATCGGCACCAGGTCCGGGTGCGCGACCCAGGTGCCGTCGTAGCCCAGGGCGGCCTCACGCTCCTTGTCCGCGCGCACCTTGGCCAGGGCCACCTCGGTCACCTCGGGCTTGCGTCGGTTGGGGATGAACGCAGCCATGCCACCGATCGCCTGGGCTCCTCGGGAGTGGCAGACCGCCACCAGCCGGGACGCGTACGCGGCCATGAAGGGCACCCCCATCGTCACCGCCGACCGGTCGGGCAGGATGTGCGCCGGGTCGTCCCCGAGGGTCTTGATGACGCTGAACAGATAGTCCCAGCGACCGGCGTTCAGCGCCGCCGGACGGTCCCGCAACGCATGGAGCACGTCGTCCATCTGGAGGGAGAGTGGCAACGTCTCGATGAGCACCGTCACCGGCGTGGAGGCCGGCTCGACGCCCACCGCGGACTCGACGTCGAGCAGAACCGCGTGCCACCAGGCTGCCTCGGCGGCATCCTCGAGCTTGGGCAGGTACAGACCGAGCCCCCGGCCGCGGTCGCGCAGGGCGACGGCCGTGTGCGTGGCGACGGCTGCGACGTCGAGCAACGGGCCGATCGCCGGAGCGCCGTCGATCAGCACCCGCGGCTCCGGCAGGTGCAGTCCCCGCGGCCGCACGACCAGCACAGCTGCGTCCTCGCCGGGGGTGACGACGGTGCCATCAGGCTTGGTACGGGACAAGGTCCCGGCAGCGGCGTCGCGCAGCGCAGCGTAGCCGCCGTTGATGTTGGCCCAGGTCGGGCTCAGAGCGTCCTCGAGGTCGGCCATGAACACGCTGGCGCCACAGGTCAGCGCGTTGACCATCATCACCGGCTCAGCCGGCCCGGTGATCTCACATCGCCTGTCCCGCAGCCACTCCGGCGGCTCAGCCACCCGCCAGTCGCCCTCGCCTGCCCGGAGGCCGGTGCCGACCAGCCGTTCTCGCGGCACCGGCCGGGACGCCCTCTCGACGCGCGCCGCCAGCAGCCGGGCATGGACCGGCCCGTGCGTCCGGTGCAGGGCCCGAGCCAGAGCCAGCACCTGGTCCGTCAGCGCCCCGGCAGGGTCCTCGGCCAGCAGCTCGACACCGTCCATCAGATGCTCCGTCCCTCGTGACCGACCGGTACGCTGACCCGCACCACCGGAGGAGGACCATGATGGCGGGCCGCGAGTCGCTCGGACCAGCACGCCGCCGCGAGCTCCTCGTTCCGCTGGCCGCCGTGGACGCGCGGCTGGCTGCCACCCGGCCCGGTCGCACGCCCCGCCAGCCGGCGCACACCTGCTATGTCCCCGCCGACCGGCTGCGGGTCCACGAGAGCAGGGAGTGGGGCGAGCACGCACTCGCCCTGCTGGTCCGCCACGCGCCGGACTCTGCCGCGCTGGCAAGCATTCTCGGTCTCGAGCTGCCGGAGCACACCTACGACGACGTCGTCCGGATCCTGCACGAGCACCCCGTCGCCGACCTGCGGGTCGACCTCGAGGACGGCTACGGCATCCGCTCGGACGACGTGGAGGACGCCGAGGTGGCACGTTGCCTCAGCCTGCTCGCGGTGGACCCGCCGGACTCCTACGGAGTGCGGGTCAAGTCGCTCGAGGCGAGGACGGCCGAGCGGTCGCTGCGCACCCTCGACCTGTGGCTGACCGGACTGCGCGACGCCGGTCTCCCGCCAGGCATCGTCACGCTGCCCAAGGTCTCGGCGCCCGAACAGGTCGCCGTCGCCGTCGACGCCCTGACCCAGATCGAGACCGCGCTGCGCAGCGCACCGACCGCCCTCGAGCTGCAGGTGGAGACCGCGGAAGGGGTGCTCGACAGCGCCGGGCGCAGCACGGTCCCGCTGCTCATCGCGGCCGGTCGGGGCCGGGTGACCGGCCTGCACTTCGGCACGTACGACTTCACGGCCGGCCTGGGAGTCTCGCCGCAGGACCAACGAATCGATGCCCCGATCGCCGACGCGGCAAAGGATCTGCTGCAGCTGGCTGCCGCGGGCACCGGCGTCGCGGTCAGCGACGGGTCGAGCAACATCCTGCCGATCGGCGACGGCGTCGCCCATGCCTGGCGCACCCACGCCCGGCTCGTCGACCGCGCCCTGGCCCGCGGGCTGTGGCAGGGCTGGGACCTGCACCCCGGCCAGCTGGTCAGCCGGTGGGCGGCGACGTCGGCGTTCCTGCGAACGAGGCTGCCTGAGGTGACGGCGAGGCTCGGCAGCAGCAGGCCGCACATCAGCGAGGAGCCGGCGACCCGGGCGATGCTGGAAGCCCTGGTCGGGCGCGCAGCTGAGCTGGGAATTCACTAGCTTCGCCCGACGGTGGCCTGGATCAACCCGTACGGTCGGTCGAGCACGACGAAGATCTCGTTCTCGTTGGTCCGCCCGAACGGCGCGAAGTCCACCGTGACGTGGTGCCGGTTCGGCAGCGTCAGCGACACCTGACCGATCTCGGGAACCTCGGCCAGGGCCGCCTCGGCCATCTGGACCAGGGTCTGCTGCACGGCCATGGAGTAGTTCTCGGCGAAGACCTGCTCGAACGCAGCCTGGACCCGCCGGCGTGCAGCACCGTACGAGACCGGCTCGCTGCGCCAGGTCCACGACGCGGCGACGGAGGTCGCCATGATCCGGTCGTCCGTCGGCTTGAGGACGGTGTAGTCGTCGGACAGGAACCCTTGGTACTCGGAGTCGGTCGTCTTGAGCAGCAGCAGCTCGTCCAGGCCGCTGCTGACGACCGCCGGTTCGCCGCGGGACAGGGAGACGGTCGCCGTGCCGACGCCGGCGGCCCCTCGGAAGGCGTGCGGATGCTCGGTCCCGCCCGGGGCGAGGCGCGTCCAGGCGTGCTCGACGACCGACAGGTTCGCCCGCGAGCAGGCCGGCACCACGTCGAGGATGCGGGTCAGCACCGCGACCCCATAGCGCTCGATGTCCACCAGCGACGTGTCCTGCGCGATGACGTAGGCCGTGCTGCGCATGGTGTCCGTCGGCAACGAGGTGGAGTTGTCCCCGTGCAGGAAGGCCGCGGAGAAGTCGCCCTCGAGCCAGATCCGTACGGTCAGGTCGTGGACGGTGTGCCGGTCCCCGTCGCGGACGACCTTGACCAGACGCACGCCGTCCTTGCCATAGCTGTGCCGGACCAGCTCGCTCATGTCAGCTCCCGCGGTAGGTCGTGTAGCCGAACGGCGACAACAGCAGAGGCACGTGCAGCCGCGCCGCGGCGTCGGCGACGATGAACTCCACCGTGACCGACGGCAGCCAGGCATCAGGTCCGTGCACGGTCGAGGTGTCGAAGAGGAGCCGGTAGCGGCCGGCGACATAGTCCGACGCGGACACCAGATCCGCCGCCCTGCCGTCCTCGTCGGTCTGCCGGCGGCCGACCTCACGCCAACCGTCCACCGCCAGCCGCTGCACCAGCACCGGCACGCCGACGGCGGGGCGCCCGGTCGCGGTGTCCAGGACATGCGTGGACAGGCCCATCAGCCGGTCCCGTCCAGCAGTCGATCGAGTCGCAGCGCCGTGATCTCGGCCTGCTCGGCAGCGGCGACCACGAGCTCGTCCTCAGCCGCGTTGTCCATCCGCGAACGCAGGATCGCGAGCAGCTCCTCGAGCGACCGGCCGCTGGCCCGGACGACGTAGGTCATGCCGAACTTGTCCTCGTAGGCAAGGTTGCCGGCCGCGATCTCGGCGAGGAGTGCCTCGTCCGCACCGGCCGTGGCCGACTGCTCCCGGCTCTCCTGCGAACCTGCCGGCGTACGGTCACCGATCCGCGGATGAGCAGCCAGGGCCTCGCGCCAGTCCTCGGGTCCGAGCGCGGCCCAGGCCTCGGCGGCCGCCTCGAGAACACCTTGCGGCCACGGCGCGGACGCGACCATCGCGTCGACCCAACGCTGAGAACCGCACGCCTGCAACAGGATCAGGCGCAGGACGGACGGCGGCGAGGTCGCCAACCAGGACGTCGCGAGCTCCCGCCGGCCGGTGGCCGTCAGGTCACCGAGGACCCGGAGCCGGGAGACGCCCCCGTCGGGATGCACGGACAACCGCACCCAGCGTGCGGTGCCGGTCAGCGGCCCCACAGACAGGTCGTGCGCCTGGTCCGGCTGAAGGCGGACGTCGCTGAGCAGGGGCTGCCACGGCCCATCGGCAGTGGCAGACGTCTCGACATCGCATGACGCCGGGGCATTGCCGCGGAACAACCGGGTGTCGATGACGAGCCGCCGGATCGAGCCCTCGCCCGCCAGCCGGACCAGCGCCCAGTCGTGGCCGGCCCCGCGGCGACGGCGGGTCTCCCAGCCATCGGCCATCACCCGCGACTCCCCCGGAGCGATCAGGTTGGTACGGCGGCCGAAGTGCATGTCGCTGCAGGCCACGACCTCGCCACCGAGCTGCGCCGAGGCCAGGTCGACCGTGACGCCGTCGAAGGAAGCCGGGTCGGGGACCGCGACGCCGTGCAGCCGAAGTCGCGCGACTCCCCCATCGGGCCGGATGGTCAACCGCACATGGGTGACCCGTACCGTCGGCTCCAGTGGGAGGAGGTGCACACGGTCCGGGTGCAGGTCGACGTCGGCCAGCAGGTCCGTCCACTCGGCAGCCAGCACCTCTGCCGGGCTCGGGTTGCCGGCAACACAGGCGCCCTGCAGCAACGCACTCGAGGGCTGGTTGCCGTCGAAGAACGACGTGTCGATGACCGCCAGCCTGATGATGCCGGGTGCGCCCAGCCGGACCAGCGCCCAGTCGTCGTCGCGACCGTCGCGGCGCCGGCTGCTCTCCCAGCCGTCCATCCACTGGCCGTTCTCGTCGAACGTGCCCTTGCGGGACACCGGTGCCGCGGCGTGGAGCAGTCGGCGGGCGGAGCCGAAGAAGTCGTCGCTGCAGGCGATCACGGTGCCGCCGAACCGTTCGCCGGCGAGGTCCGGCAGGTCGAGCAGATCGCTCACGTGACCCGCTCCCCGCGCTTGAGCAACGCGCCTCGAGCCGGGCCGTCGGGGTCGACGGCCACCCCCCGCAGATAGGTCGTGTGCACCACACCCAGCAGAGTACGTCCGTGCCAGGGGGAGATGGGATGCCGTTGGGCAAGTGCTGCGGCGTCGACCACCTGCTCCGCTGCCGGGTCCCACACCACGAGGTCGGCGTCGTTGCCCACGGCGATCGCGCCCTTGCCCGGCAGGCCCGCCAGCGCAGCCGTTCGCGCGGACTGCCATCGGGCGACATCGAGCAGGCCGAACCCACGCGACGAGGCCTCGGTCCACACCACGGGCAGCGCGGTCTGCACCCCGGCGATGCCGCCCCACGCCGTGCCGAAGTCGCCTGTGTCCAAGGACTTCAGCGACGGGGGTGCGGGCGAGTGGTCCGAGGCGACGAGGTCGATGCTGCCGTCACCGAGCGCCGCCCAGAGCAGCTCCCGGTTGGCTCGGTCGCGGATCGGCGGTGCGCACTTGGTCTGCGTCGCCCCGTCCGGGATGTCCTCTGCGGCAAGGGAAAGATAGTGCGGACAGGTCTCCACCGTGATCCGCAGACCCTCACTCCTCGCGCGCGCCACCACCGCCAGGCCGTCAGCCGAGGAGAGGTGCAGGATGTGAGCCCTCCCGCCGGTGGCCCGCAGGGCGGCAAGGACCATCTCGAGCGCCACGACCTCAGCTGCCGGTGGACGGGAGGCGAGATAGGCCGCGTACGAGCGCCCGTCCGGTCGGGGGGCGGCGGTGAGCGGGCCGGGCGCCTCAGCGTGCACCAGCACCGGCAGGTCACCGGCCGCCGACAGTGCCGCGGCAAGCCCGTCTCCGTCCACCCAGCCGAACTCGTCCACACCGGAAGGCACCAGGAAGACCTTGAAGCCGCAGACGCCCGCTGCGGCAAGGGATTTCACCGACGAGGTGTCGGACGACGTGACGCCTCCCCAGAAGGCCACGTCGACGTGCACCGCACCCTCGGCAGCCGATCGCTTGAGCTCAAGGGCCTCCACCGTCGTGGTCGGCGGCACCGAGTTGAGCGGCATGTCGACCAGCGTCGTCACGCCGCCGGAGGCCGCGGCACGGGTCGCGGTGGCGAAGCCCTCCCACTCGGTCCGGCCGGGCTCGTTGATGTGGACATGGCTGTCCACCAGCCCGGGGGAAACGGTCAGCGAGCCGACGTCGACCGCATCGGCGGGCGCGTCCGCATGTCCCAGCACCGCGGCGATCCGGCCATCGGAGACGAGCAGCGTCGCGGGCCGCACCTCGCCCGGCAGGACGACGTTGGCCGACCGGAGTGCCCAGGTCACAGCGCAGACCCGGCGGCGAGATGCTCTGCCCGTACGGGCAGGTGGGTCAGCGCCAGCCCGGTGGCGTCGCGCATCGCCGCCATCACTGCTGCCGGTGAGGACACCGTGGGAGCCTCCCCGACACCCTTGGCGCCGAAGGGTGCGTCGGGCTCCGGCTCCTCGACCAGCGCGACCATCAGTGTCGGCAGGTCCACCGCATTGGGGATGAGGTACTCGGAGAAGGTCGGCTGGGTCACGAAACCGCCTTCGAGGGCGAGCTCCTCGGTCAGTGCCAAGCCGACGCCCTGGGCCGTGCCGCCCTCGAGCTGGCCGAGGACCGACAACGGGTTGAGCGCCTTGCCGACGTCCTGCACCGTGGCGAGCTGCACGACTCGTACCGTACCGAGGTCCAGGTCGACGTCGACCACCGCACGGTGGATGACGAAGGACCAGGCTACGTGCGCGTCGCCCTGACCCCGGGCGTCGAGGGCAGCGGTCTTGCGGTGCCGGAAGGTCCGCTCTGCGTGTACGGGCCCATCGGCCAGGGCGTCGAGCAGCGGCACCGACAGCCCTTCGGCGACGACCCGGCCGGCGCGCAGCAGGCACCCGGCCGCGGGCACCCCGGCAGCGTCGGCCACGCGCCCGACCAGCTGGTGCGCGACGGCCGTACAGGCGAGCTGGACGGCACCACCGGACACCCAGGTCTGCCGCGAGGCGCTGGTCGAACCGGCCGGCCCGATCAAGGTGTCGGCGTCCAGCAGCAGCACCTCGTCCTCCGGCCCGAGGCCGAGCTCGGTACGGACGATCTGCTCGACGATGGTCACAAAGCCCTGGCCGACCTCGGCGCAGGCAGTGTGCACGACCGCCCTGACACTGCCGTCGGCGACCTCGAGCGCGACCATCGCCGTCGACGGGTCGTCGAAGCCCTCGGAGAACGCGAGGTTCTTGAACCCGAGCCCGTAACCGACGCCGCGGCGCACCCGGGCAGGGTCGGCGGCCGGCCCGCCGGGCAGGTCCTCGACGGCGCCGGACCAGGGCGGGGGCATCGGCATCGCGGCCACCGTGTCGATCAGCCGGCGCAGCGGAGCGGCACTGTGCACCACCTGCCCGGTGGCCAGCGTGTCCCCGGTCGCCAGCGCGTTGCGGCGGCGGATCTCCAGCGGGTCGAGACCGACAGCATGCGCGAGCAGATCCATCTGTGCCTCATAGGCCGCGCACACCTGCACGGCACCGAAGCCCCGCATCGCCCCCGAGGGCGGGTTGTTGGTCCTGACCCCGTAGGCGTCGATCCGGACGTTCGGGATCACGTACGGGCCGGCCGCCATCGTCGCCGCGTTGCCGGTCACCGGGCCGGTGGTGCTGGCATAGGCGCCGCCGTCGAGCAGGATCCGGGCCTGCTGGCTGACCAGCCGGCCATCCCTGTCCGCGGTGGTCCGGTAGTGCAGCCTCATCGCGTGCCGGTGGACGTGGCCGAGAAAGGACTCCTCCCGGCTGTAGACCATCTTGACCGGCCCGCCCGTCGCCAGCGCGAGCAGGCAGACGTGCACCTGCAGGCTCATGTCCTCCCGGCCGCCGAACGCCCCGCCGACGCCGCCCAGGGTGATCGTGACCTGTTCCGGCTCGAGGCCCAGGCAGGCGGCGATCTGGCCACGGTCGGCGTGCAGGTCCTGAGTGGCCACGCGTAGTCGTACGCCGCCTGCGCCGTCAGGCACAGCGATCGCTGCCTCGGTGCCGAGGAAGGCCTGGTCCTGCGTCCCGACCACGTACGAGCCCTCGACGGCCACCTCGCCCTCGGTCCCCGGGTCGCCCTTCTCGATGAGCACGCGGCGGAACAGGTTGCCGTCCGGGTGCAGGGCCGGCCCGGTCAGCGCCTGCTCGGTGTCGACCACCACCGGCAGCTGCTCCCACTCGACGTGCACGGCCGCGCACGCCGCGCGGGCGGCGGCCAGCGTGGTCGCGGCCACCGCAGCCACCGGCTCGCCGTGGTGGCGCGCCACGTCGCTGACGAACACCGGCTGGTCGGCGTGGTCCAGCCCGTACGTGGCGAGTCCCGGCACGTCCTCCGCCGAGATCACCGACACCACGCCGGCAACGGCCCGGGCCGGCGCGAGGTCGAGCGACACCAGCCGGGCGTGCGGGGACGGACAGCGCAGCACGGCGCCCCAGAGCATCCCGGCCTCGCTGAGGTCGCCGGCGAACAGGAACGCGCCGGTCGCCTTCGCCAACCCGTCAGGCCGGAGCGTGCTCGCCCCGACGCCCCGGGTCACGTCGACGCCCGGCCGCGCGCTGCAGTCAGGACGGCTTCCACGATGCGACCGTAGCCCGTGCAGCGGCAGAGGTTGCCGGCCAGCCCGCGGCGCACGTCGTCCTCGGTCGGGTCCGGGTTGCGCGCGAGCAGGTCGGTGGCCGCCATCACCATGCCCGGGATGCAGAAGCCGCACTGGACGCCGCCCGCCTCGACCAGGGCGCGCTGCACGTCGGACGGACCGGCGACGTCGCCGACGCCGGCAGCGGTGACCACCGGCTCGGTGACGTCGGCCGCCAGCACCGTGCACGAGGTCACCAGAACGCCACCCAGCAGGACGGAGCAGGAGCCACAACGCCCTTCGTAGCAGGCGTCCTTGGTGGCGGTGAGGCCGAGATGGTGACGCAGGACGTCGGCCAGGTTGGCATTGCCCGGGACATCAGGCACCTCGTACGGAACTCCGTCGACGGTCAGGGCGAGGCTCACGCGATGCCCTGAGCCGTCGCGGCCTCGCCGAGCGCACGGGTCAGGGCGCGGCCGGCGAGAACACCGGCCAGGTGCCGCCGGTGCTCGGCCCCGACCCGGTAGGTGGTCCGGGCGACGACCTCGCGCCTGACCGCGCGGCCGAAGTCCCGGCACAGTGCTGCGCCCGCCACCGGACGGGTCCAGTCCAGCGCGTCGGTCAGCAGGGCCTCCGCCGCGAGCGCCCGGATCGGCGACCTGGCAACCGATCCGATCACGCAGCGCACCGTACGGCGCTGGACGTCGACCACGAGGGCGCAGGTCGCCGACGCCTCCGCAGCAGTCGCCCGCTCGGCCACCCGCAACCAGACCTGCGGGCCGGTCGGCACTCTGACCAGGATGGAGCGCAGGACGTCGGTGCCTCCCCGCCGCTCACGGTCGAGCCAGTCCTCGATCGCCAGCTCGCGCGAGCCGGTTGCCGTGACCAGGTCCAGCCGGGCGCCGAGGGCGACCAGGGCTGCGATCGCGTCACCGTTCCACCTGGCCGATCCGACTCCCCCGCCGATCGTGCCGGCGTTGCGCTGCGCCGGCGTGCCCAGCCGACCGGCGAGGTCCGCCAGCATCGGCAGCGTCGCCAGCTCGGGCGGCCGGGCCGCCAGCTCGGCATAGCTGGTCATCGCACCGATGCGCACGGTGTCGACGTCGGCGCTCAGGCCGGTCAGGTCGGCCGCGTGGCGCAGGCTGACGAAGGTCCCCGGGTTACGTCTGCGCCCGTTGACGGCAACCATCAGGTCGGTCCCGCCGGCGAGCAGCACCGGGTCGTCCGCATGCGCCATCGCCTCGCCGGCTTCTGCGGCGCTCAAGGGACGAACGAGGGACAAGTTGCTCCAGATCGCTTGATTCACAGGCATTCTGTGGCTGCGGGTGGACCACGATGTCTGGCCGCCGACGGCTCTGTCAAGGCCAGCCGTCCGACCAGCCCCGACCCCTGTCCGAAAGGACCGAAACGGTAACCTGCAGGAAATGCTGCCAAGTTAGCGTCCCTCGCATGGACGTTGCGGTCTTGCCGGTCGAAGCCCCGGTGCCGGGGCCGGCCCGCCACGCCCGCAGAGGCACCCTCGACAACCTGAGCCGTCGGATGCTGGCTGCCTGGCACGTCGTCGCCACGTCAGCAGAGGTCAGCCGTTCGCCCCACCAGGTAATGCTGCTCGGGGAGGCCTGGGTGCTGGTGCGGCTGCCGGACGGGCTGCGCGCCTTCCGGGACGCCTGCCCGCACCGGCTCGCGCCCCTGTCGGCCGGCTCGGTCACCGACGGCACGCTGCAGTGCGGCTACCACGGCTGGCGCTTCGGTGCCGATGGCGGCTGCGTCGACATCCCCGCGCTCGGCCGGACCGAGCAGATCAGCAAGCGGGCCACCCTGCGGGCCCCGTACGGCGTGGTGGAGCAGTACGGGCTGGTCTGGCTGGCGCCCCTGGAACCCCTGGCACCGTTGCCGGCGTTTCCCGAGTTCGGCACGCCGGGATTCGACCTGACCAGCTCGACGATCGTGCGGACCCCGGTCAGCGCAGCGCAGCTGGTCGACAACTTCCTCGACGCCGCACACTTCCCGTTCGTCCACGCTGCCACGTTCGGGACGGCGGAGGCGGCCAAGGTCGAGGAGTCCGGCATCGAGCGCGGCGAGTGGACGGTCGAGACGACCTTCTCCACCTGGTACCGCACGATGGACGACCCGCTCGTCGCCTCGGGCGAGCGTGAGGCCCTGCAGCCACAGGATCTGTTCAAGCAGGGTTACGCCGGCTACACGGTCACGCTCCGGCTCTGCTTTCCGACCCTTGGCTGGACCATCGGCATCCTGTTCTGCTGCCAACCGGAGTCGGCCGAGAGCACCCGGGTCTACAAGCTGCTCGCCAGGGACGACCTCGACGGGGACCCGGTACGGCTGGCCGCGTTCGTCAAGGACGAGGACACGATCCTCGACGAGGACCTGCGCATCCTCGAGCGCTACGGTCATCGGCACATCCACCTCGATCCGACCGTCGAGATGCACACGAAAGCCGACCGGCTGAGCCTGTCGTGGCGTAACCTCGTCGCTGAGATGCCTGAGCCCGCCGAGACCCCCGCGCACCTGGCGGGCTGATGCTCGCCGAGGTCTGGCCGTTCGTCCGGGCCTGCCGCGCTGACGGTCAGCCGGTCGCCCTGGCCCGGGTGGTCGAGCGTTCCGGCACGGCGGGGCGCCCGGTGGGCGCAACGATGGCGGTGGCCGGGGACGGCCGGTGGTCCGGGTCGGTCGCGGGCGGCTGCGTGGACGGCGACGTGCTGCTGGCCGCGGCGGCCGTGCTCTCCGGCGAGCCCCCGACGATGCTCCGCTGCGAGCTCGGCCCGCAGGCCCGGCCCTCGTGGGAGGCGGGACCCGCGTGCACCGGCGGCATCACGGTGCTGGTCGCCCCTCTGTTCGACGAGAACCTCTGCGCCGCAGTCGATGTCGCCCTCGAGGCAGCACCGACCGAGAACGCGGCGCCGGCACCGTTGCTGCTGCGGACCCAGCTCAGCAGCCCGTACGGGACCTCGTTCGGTGGCCGCCCTGGCGCGGACATCATGGTCGACGAGATTCGGCCCGGTCCGCGCATGGTCATCGTCGGTGCAACGGACGTCGCAATGTCGCTGTCCGCCTTCGCCGCCGCAGCCGGCTTCCGGGTCGTCGTGCTCGAGCCCCGGCCGGCCTACGCCTCGGCCGACCGGGTGCCCGGCGCGACGCTCGTCCGCGCTTGGCCCTCGTCCTGGTTGGGCAGCCATCGGCTGGGGGCCGAGGACGCGCTGGTCGCGCTGACCCACGAGCCGCGGCTCGACGACGCGGCGTTGGTCCAGGCGCTGCTCGGTGACTGTGGCTACGTCGCCGCCATCGGCAGCCGGGCCACGCACCAGGAGCGGCTGGCCAGGCTCGCGCACATCCCCGGGGTCGACCGCATCCACGGGCCGGCCGGCCTCGACCTCGGTGGCGAGTCCTCGGCCGTGACCGCTCTGTCCCTGCTCGCCGAGGCGGTGGCCGTGCACAACGGCCGGAGCGGCGGCCCGCTGCTTCAGCTGACCGGACCCGTACACGCGCGATGACGGTCACCGCGGTGGTGCTGGCCGCAGGCGCAGCCAGCCGGCTGGGCCGCCCCAAGCAGCTGGAGCCCGTCGGCGGCCTGCCACTGCTCGCCCGCGCGCTCGCCGCCGCCGCGCCGGCCGACAACTGCCTGGTGATGCTGGGTTCCAGCGCTGTGCTGATCCGGCCGACTGTGCAGAAGCTCGCCCCGGCGGCAGTGGTTCAGGTGGTGCAGGACTGGCCGCGCGGCATGGGGCGCGTTCTTGCCGCCGGCGTCAGCGCCCTGCCGCCACGTACCGAGGCTGTCGTCGTCCTCCTGGCCGACCAGCCCTACGTGACGGCCGCAGCCGTCAGCATGCTCATCACTGCCTGGCGCGAGACCCGGGATCCCTGGCTGTGTGCCGGCTACGCCGGCCGGCGGGGACATCCGCACCTGTTCGACGCGCGCTGGTTCCCGGCCCTCGCGAGCCTCGACGGCGACGAGGGGGCCCGGGCGGTGACCGGCGGCCACCGGCCTCGCGTCGTCGAGGTGCCTGGCGATGACCGGGACATCGACGACGAATCCGACCTTGTCACCACAGGTCGCCTTACAGGCAGACACCCGTCTGATGTCCGCGAGGCGCGTGTTAACCGATCGGCAACGGACAGCAACTCCGGCGAAACCTGAACTGCCTAGCGTGACGGTTGCCGGTCCGGGGGGATCGGGAGCGAGCCACCCGGTTCGCCTGTCCGCCAGCGGGTTTGGCGCCACCACGGACAATCTCTGGAGCCCTGATGCCGTCTTCGATCGACCGCCGTACGTTGCTCCGCCGGGGCCTGCAGGCCTCCGGCCTCGCTCTGTCCTTCCCCTTGCTCGAAGCCTGCGGTTCGTCGTCGGGCTCCAGCGCCGCCGCCACGTCGGCAGCCGCCACCTCCGGGGCGGCGGCGACCTCGGGTACGGGAGCTGCGTCCGGGGCGGCGGCGACCTCGGGAACAGCCGCCACTTCGGCTGCAGCCAAGGACTTCGGCACCATCGACTACCGGCTGGCCTGGATCAAGAACGTCGAGTTCGCCGGCACCTACATCGCCGACACCAAGGGCTACTACAAGGCCGAGGGCTTCTCCAAGGTCAACCTGATCGCCGGCGGCCCCACCGCGCCGCCAATCGAGACCGACGTGGTCACCAAGAAGGCCTTCGTCGGCCTGAGCGCCCCCGACCTGGTGGCGGCGGCCGTCAAGGCGGGCGCCAAGATCAAGATCATCGGCGCGGAGTACCAGAAGAACCCGTTCGCAATCATGTCCATGACCAAGACGCCGATCAAGACCCCGCAGGACATGATCGGCAAGAAGATCGGCGTCCAGGCGGCGAACGAGTCGGTGTGGAGCGCTTTCCTCAAGGCCAACAAGATCGACCCGTCCAAGATCACCAAGGTGCCGGTGCAGTTCGACCCGCTGCCGCTCACCACCGGCAGTGTCGACGGCTGGTTCTCCTTCATCACCAACGAGCCCAACGACCTGCGGGGCAAGGGCTTCGACGTCACCACGCTCCTGCTGGCGGACCACAACTACCCGCTGGTCAGCGAGTGCTACGT
>JAWWOM010000118.1:0-2888 GCA_033851655.1 Frankiales bacterium | reverse complement strand
TCCGGACTCGGCATCACCGCGGCCGTCAACCACCTCACGCTGCACCAGACCCAGCACCACCTGGCGTACGGCACGGCCGCTGGTGTCACCGTCGCCCTGCTGTCCATGTTCATCGTGCTCGACGTGCACGCACGAAGGCTGGCGCGGGTCCGGCTGCACGGGCGACAACGCCTACCCAGCCTGGGCTACCTCATGGTGGAGGGGCTTCCCTACTTCGTGTACGGCAGCCTCGCGGTCGTGATGCTCGTCTCCATCCACGCCGTGGGCTGGTCCTACCTGGACGGGGACCGCGCGCGGGTGGCGACTCTCGAGGTGGGGCTCTTCCTGCCGCTACTGCCCGCGGTGCTGGCTGCGGGTCGGGCCGAGCGCAGCCTTCGCGCCTTCTGGGAGTACGCCGGCGAGCTCCAGCACCTCACTCCGGCAGCCAACCGGGAGAACTTCGGCGAGGCGCTGCACCGCCGATTCCTCCGCGAGCTGGGCTCGTTCATCGCGGGAATAACCGCCAACAGCGTGCTCACCGCTGGTGTCATCGAGCTGCTGCTGCGCACCCGCCTGCTGGACCGTCTCGTCAGCTACGGCAGCGCTCACGACGTCCGGATCCTCTACGCCGCAGGACTTCTGGGCTATGCGCTCATGAGCGTGGGCCAGTTCAACTCGATGTTCTCCCTGTCCTTCCTCCGCCTCGGGCGGCCGCTGCGCTCGATGCTGGCCGGCATCGTCGTCACGGTTGGGGCGAGCCTCTACCTGTGCGAGAACTACAGCTACGACCTGCTGGGTGCCGCCCTGGCCCTCGGGTCCCTCGTGTACGCGCTCGACTCGTTCACCGCCGTACGTCCGCTCCTGGCGTCGGCGGACCGCCACTACGTCGCCGCAGTCTGACCCACAACGAAGGAAGCAGCCATGACAGGAACAGGGACCGCGTCCCGCGTACTGATCACCGGAGGCGCCGGCTTCGTCGGTAGTCACCTCGCACGGGCACTGCACAACCGCGGGGACCACGTCACCGTGCTCGACGACTTCTCCACCGGTCGCGCTGCCAATCTCGACGATCTGCTCGCTGAACCGGACTTCGACCTGGTCACCGGCTCGGTGCGTGACCAGGCCCTGCTCGACGAGCTCACCGACAGGTCGGACACGGTGTTCCACCTCGCCGCAGCGGTCGGCGTCCAGATGGTGGTCGAGGACGCGCTGACCACCATCGAGACCAACGTGATGGGCACCGCCTGCGTCCTCGAGGCTGCGGCGCGGACCGGGGCGAAGGTGATGCTGGCCTCCACCTCGGAGGTCTACGGCAAGTGCGTCAAGCTGCCGGCCTGCGAGGACGACGACGTGCTCATCGGCGCCAGCCGCAACAGCCGTTGGTCCTACGCCGCCTCCAAGATGGTCGACGAGTTCCTGGCGCTGGCCTACCACCGCCAGCGGGGACTGCCCGTCGTGGTGTTCCGGCTCTTCAACACGGTCGGTCCACGCCAGAGCGGCCGGTACGGGATGGTCGTCCCGCGGTTCGTCCGCGCCGCGCTGAGCGGAGATCTGCTGCACGTACACGGTGACGGCCTGCAGTCGCGCTCGTTCCTGCACGTGGACGACGCGGTCGCCGGCATCATCGCCCTGTGGAGGTGCCCCGAGGCCGTGGGGGAGGTGTTCAACCTCGGGGGCACCGAGGAGGTGACGATCCTCGAGGTGGCCGCCAGGGTGCTCGACCAGGCCGACCGGCGGGTGTCCGCGGACGCGATCGTCCACATCCCGTATCAGGAGGCCTATGCCCGGGGCTTCGAGGACATCCGGCGGCGGGTGGCCGACACCTCCAAGCTGCGGCGGTACACCGGCTGGGCTCCCACCCGGTCTCTCGACCAGATCCTGGCCGACGTTGCCGACGCCCTGCGCGACGAGCTGTCCGCGCAGGGCACCGGCAACGGGCCGATGGCGGTCAGCGCCCCCGCGTGAGAGCGCCCACCGTAGGCCGGGTCGTCAGCAGGCCACCCGCCAGGTGCCGAGGTCCAGCTTCTTCAGCAAGCCGCTGAACTTGGCAGCCCGGTCGGCCGCGCAGAACGACGTCGTCATGCCCTCGTCCGCGTACTCGACCTGGAAGACCGCCTTCCCGGCGTTGATGAAACCGCCGAGGGCGCCGCACTCGTCGTACATCCGGCACTCCTCGTTCAGGTTCCAGTCGAACGCGGCGACCGTGCTCGCGTCGGTGGTCTCAATGCCGTTCTTCTGCCCGACGGACAGGCCGCGGGCGTGCGCCAGCTTGGCGACTTCCAGATACCACGCCTTCTGGTCCGACAGGCTGATCGGGAAGCCGGGATTGTTGCCGTACGGGTTGTTCTGGTCCGGCTCCACACCATCGCATCCGCTGCGCTTGGCCAGGTCGAGGCGAGCCGCGATGAGTGGCTCGAACGAGGACCACGACCGCTGCCGGATGTCGAGCCAGCGCTCGCCGCTCCAGCCGGTGGTGGCACCGATGATCGATGAAGGGAACAGCGCGTGGTCAGGGCGGTAGCGTTCCCACGCCCCGGAGTCCAGGTAGCAGACCACCTTCTTGCCCCGGCCGTGCAGGTTGGCGATGATGCCGGCGTTGATGCCCTTGGGCACGTTGACCGTGCCGAAGCCCGAGACGGTGTACGAGGACGCGGCGGACTGGGCGTCGTACAGGTCGATGTCGTACATGCTGACCGGCAGGGTCGGGTCGACGGTACCGGTGATCTGCCACTGCCAGGTCGTGCCCGGTGCGGGCTTCCACCAGCTGGTCCCGGTCGTGGTCGTGGTCGACGACGCCGTCGCGGTCGGTGTCGTCGTTCTGGCCGACACCGTCGCGGCGGCTGCGACACCGCCGGTGAGGGCAAGGGCGGCGAGGCTCGCGCCGATGGCCAGGGCGGGCACTCGGAGGG
>JAWWOM010000090.1:0-6515 GCA_033851655.1 Frankiales bacterium | reverse complement strand
TCGATGATGTACGTCGCGATGTCCGCGGTGTCGGCGAACCGACGACGTCGTACGGTGTCAGCGGCCCGGCCGAGCGCGTGCAACGGCGCCTGGGCGTACAGCGAGAGGGCTTCCTCGGGCGTGATCCGCCCACCGTCGGCCGCGCGATCGAGAACCTGCTGCAGCGCACTGTCCATGACAGCCAGGTTAGCCGCGCCCGCAACCGGAACGCTCAGGCGGGCTGGCAGATGCTGCGCAGCCGGCCGACCAGGTCGACGACGCCGGCGGTCTTGTCGATGTAGGCGGCGGCGCCGAGACCGTGCGCCCGCTCAGCCAGCCAGCCGGAGTCATACGCGGAGTACATGACGACCTTCGTGTTCGGGGCGACCGCGTGCAGCTGCTGCAGCGCGTCCATCCCGTCCATCACCGGCATCGCGATGTCGAGCACGACCAGGTCGGGCTGGAGCTCGGCAGAGAGCCGGATCGCCTCTTCGCCGTTGGCGGCCTCGCCCACGACCGTGAACTCCGCGTCGAACTCGAGCACCAGCTTGAGCAGCGCCCGGAGGTCCCCGGCGTCGTCGACCACCAGCACGCGGATGGCTGGTGCGGCGGGCTGGGCTGGCTCGGCGGGGAGCAACGGGGTCCTTCCGGGTCGCGCGGCCGCCAGGGTCAGACGGCGGGCCGGCACCGTTCGTGCCGTCACTCAATGGTCGGTCTCGGCATGGGCCGCGCACAGACCCCGAAATAGTCATTCACCTAACGGCTTTCGACTAGTCACGGATACGCCCGTTCGGCGTAACAGCTTCACCAAGTCGCAGGTCAGAGCGCTGCCAGCTGGGGTGACACCCCTGCGGGGACGGCTCCCCACGCGGCGGCCCTGCGGGCGAACTCCCGTACCCCGTCGAGCTGGCGCGGGCCCAGCGAGAAGTCCAGTGCCCGGAAGTACGCGGCCAGCGTGGGCTGGTCGAACGACTCCCACCGGGAGGCGTGCGCGGCGACGTCGTCGACGTGCTCCAGGGAGAGGTCGCGCGAGCGCAGGAAGGCCTGGTGCACGTCCTTGACCAGGCCCGGGTGGGCGGCGAGGAAGTCGCGGCGGACGGCCCACACGGCGAACACCATCGGCAACCCGGTCCACTCGCGCCAGGCCGAGCCGAGGTCGTGCACGGTGAGGCCGAGCCCCGGCCCGTCGTGAGTGGCGCGCAGCGCTGCGTCCCCGATCAGTACGGCGGCCGCCGCCTCCTGCATCATCGCGCCGAGGTCGGGCGGGCAGGTGAAGTAGGTCGGCGTCACGCCGTACACCTCGTCGAGCAGCATCTGGGCGAGCAGCACGCTGGTGCGGCTGGTCGACCCGAGCGCCACCCGCTGGCCGTCGTGCTCGTTCAGCGGCAGCTGCGAGACCAGGGTGACCGACAGCACCGGGCCGTCACTGCCGACCGCGAGGTCCGGCAGCAGGACCAGCTCGTCGGTGTGCCGGAGGTACTCCACCAGGCTGATCGCGCCGAGGTCCACCTCGCCGGCGACCAGCAGGTCGTTGAGGTGGTCAGGAGTGTCCTTGACCAGCTCGACGTCGGCCAGCGCACCGGAGTGGATCAGGCCCCAGTAGAGCGGGAGACAGTTGAGGAACTGGATGTGGCCCACGCGCGGGCGACGTTGCCCGAGGTTGTCGTCCATGGGCCCAGGCTAATCCGGCCCGCGCCTCGCCGCAGACCGGGGCACTCAACCTTTCCGGCGGCCCGGACGTGCGTCAGGGTGGCCAGCAGCGTTGATCAGGAAGGGGCGCAACCACCATGGCGGACCCGCCGTCCGAAGACCGGTTCACGATGGAGTTCCCGGCTCTGCACCGCCGCGCGTACGGGGTCGCGTACCGGCTGCTCGGCCGGGCCGGCCCGGCTGAGGACGTGGCGCAGGAGACGCTCGCCCGCGCGTACGTCCGCTGGGCCAGGATCGGCGACGACCCGACCGGCTGGTGTGTCACCGTGGCTTTCAACCTGACGATGGACCAGCTCCGGACCGCGGAGCGCGACCGCAAGCGGCACCGGCAGCTGATCGCGCTGGGCAGCTCAGCCTCCGCCGATCCCTACGTCGCGGAGCGGCTCGACCTGTACGCGGCCCTGCGGGCGCTGCCTCGGCGGCAGCGGCAGATCGTCGCGTTGCGCTGGATCGGCGACCTCAGCGAAGCGCAGACCGCCCAGGCGCTCGGCATCAGCCCGGGCAGCGTCAAGTCCCAGGCCTCGCGCGGCATCGACGCCCTGCGCAGCCACCTCATCATCCCTTCGGAACCCAGTAGGAGCAGCCATGTTTGAGCACCTCGACGACCCCACCGGCGGTACGAACCCCTCGCTCGCCGCCATCCAGAGGCGTGGGCGCACGATCGTCCAGCACCGGCGCCGTACGCGGCTGGCGACCGGCTCGGCAGCGTTGGCGGCGACCGCCGGCGTCACCGCCGTGGCCACGGTCGGGATCCCGGGCGGACAGGCCGGGGCGCAGGGCATCTCGGCAGGCGCCGCCTCCCCGAGCGTCGCTGCCAGCGCCTTGCCCACGAGCGCGTCGCCCGCGGCCACGAGTGCTGCGCCGATCGCAACGTCCGCTGCGCCGCCCATGTCTTCCGAAGACCTGACCACGTCGGTGGACAAGAGGGGCGTACCGGGCCCTGGCCCGACCACCCCGGCTGCCTGCGCGGCGGTCGGCGACCACCTCGGGCACCCCGCCGCGCCGACCGGCTACGAGCTGTGGAAGGGGTCCACGTCCGGCCACCAGGACTGGGAGCGCGCCGGCGCACATCCGGCGTCGTTGGGCCTCGACGTGTTCTGCGGGCCCCTCGACACGTCGCAGACCACGCCCGGAGGGGACGGCGACCGCACGCTGACCAAGGTCACGGTCAACGGCCACCCGGCATGGCTGTGGCACGAGCACTCCGGCTCCCTTGCGGGCGTGCTCTGGGGTGTCGGCGACACGGCGTGGGTGCAGGTCGAGGCCACCGGCGTGGTGACCCCGGCGGCCGACCTCGGTTCGCCTGAGCTGGCCGCTGCCCGGATGTCCGACGCCGACCTGCTGGCCTTCGCCGAGGCCCTGCCCGCGAGCTGACCGCGCGTCCGCGATGCCGCATCGCCACTTTGGTTGACAGTTCAACTATCCGGACTATGCTGATGGTTGAACATTCAACCAGGGAGACCGTCATGACCGCAGGCGCGGCTTTCGACCAGTTCCTCCGCGATCAGGCACCGGCCAGCGTCGGGCAGCGGACGTGGACGCCCGAGGACGGCGTGATGCCGGCGCTCTACATCAGCCACGGTGCCCCGCCGGTCTTCGACGACGCCGGCTGGATGAGCCAGATGTTCGCCTGGTCCCAGTCGCTGCCGAAGCCGACCGCGATCCTGATCGTCAGCGCCCACTGGGAGGCGGCGCCGCTGACCCTGTCCGTCGCCGACGCCGGCACCCCCCTGGTCTACGACTTCGGCGGCTTCGACCAGCGCTACTACGAGATGACCTACGCCACTCCCGACGCGACCGCGCTGGCCGCCCGCGTCACCTCGCTGATGCCCGACAACGAGCCCGTACGGCAGCACCGGCGGCGTGGTCTCGACCACGGCGCCTGGGTGCCGCTCAAGGTGATGTACCCGTACGCCGACGTCCCCGTGCTGCAGCTCAGCATGCCGACCCACGACCCCGAGCGGCTGCTCGAGCTGGGCCGGCGGCTGCGGCCGTTGCGCGACCAGGGTGTGCTGATCGTCGGCTCCGGCTTCATGACCCACGGGTTGCCCTACCTGACTCGCGAGGCGTTCCTCGACAACGTGGTGCCGAGCTGGTCCGCCGACTTCGACCACTGGGCTGCCGACGCCCTCGCCCGCGGCGACGTGGACACCCTGGCCGACTACCGGAGCAAGGCGCCCGGGCTGCCGTACGCGCACCCGACGGTTGAGCACTACACGCCGCTGTTCGTCACCCTCGGTGCTGCCGAGAGCCCGGAAAGGCCTGTGCACACGGCAATCGAGGGCTACGCGTTCGGACTGTCGAAGCGCTCGTTCCAGGTTGCCTGACCCTCCGCCAAGTGGCGGGACACTCCGGGCGACACGCCAATACTCGCGCCAGGTGGCGAAGTTTTCGGCGTGGCGCTCGGCAAGTGGCGGGACACTCCGTACGACACGCCAATACTCGCGCCAAGTGGCGGGTTAGGGCTGGTTGTCTTGCTGGGCGAGGATTTCGTCGGCGATCGCGTCCTCGCGGGCCGTGCGCGCGGCGGCCTTGGCCTTGGCCTCCTGCACCTTGTTCTCGACGGCAGCGCCGAGGGCCAGCCGCTGCCGCGCGAGCAGGAAGTAGCCCGCGACGCCGGACAGGATCGCGGCCAGCCCCAGCGCCCAGATCAACCCCATGCCGGCGGCGTACAACACCGCCACGCAGACCAGGAAAATGCCGAAGCGGCAGGCGGTGTAGACGACCACCGCCCGGCCGGCTCCCCGGTTGTCGGCCATCAGACCGGCATCGGCTGCGGTGCGTCGCGGCGGGTCAGGTCGGGACCGTCGTACGTGCGGATCTCCCGGTAGCGGGTGTCCCGCTCGACCGGCGTGAAGCCCGCCTCGCGGATGATCTCGAGCAGGTCCTCCCGGGTCATCTCGTTGGGCGTGCCGAAGTGATCGGCGTCGTGGGTGATCTTGTACTCGACCACCGAGCCGTCGAGGTCGTCGGCCCCGTACGACAGGGACAGCTGGGCCGTGGTCAGCCCGTGCATCACCCAGAAGTTCTTGACGTGCGGCACGTTGTCGAACAGCAGCCGGGAGACGGCGAACGTCTTGAGCGCTTCGGCGCCGGTCGCCATCGGCTGGTTCATCAGCCGGTTGCGCGGGTCGCCGGCGGCATCGTGCTGGAAGCGCAGCGGGATGAAGACCACGAAGCCGCCGGTCTCGTCCTGCAGCTCGCGCAGCCGCAGCACGTGGTCGACCCGGTGCCGGGGCTCCTCGATGTGCCCGTAGAGCATCGTGGCCGGCGTCCGGAGCCCCTTGCCGTGAGCGAGCCGGTGGATGCGCGACCAGTCCTCCCAGTGCGTCTCGTGGTCGACGATCTTCTGCCGCACCTCCCAGTCGAAGATCTCGGCGCCGCCGCCGGTCAGCGACTCGAGGCCGGCGTCGATGAGCTCGTCGAGGATCTCGTCGGCGGTCAGGCCGCTGATCTTCTCGAACCAGTGGATCTCCGTCGCGGTGAAGGCCTTGATCGCGACGCCGGGCAGCGCAGCCTTGAGCTCACGGATCGACCGCGGGTAGTAGCGCCATGGCAGGGTGGGATGCAGCCCATTGACGATGTGCAGCTCGGTGATCCCGGCCGGTTCCATCTCCTTGGCCAGGGCGACGGCCTGCTCGATGCGCATCGTGTAGGCCTCCTTCTCGCCCGGCTTGCGCTGGAACGAGCAGTAAGCGCACGACGCCGCGCACACGTTGGTCAGGTTGAGGTGCCGGTTGACGTTGAAGAAGACCTTGTCGCCATTGAGCTTGGTACGGACGTGGTGGGCCAGGTCGCCCAGCCAGGCCAGGTCGTCCGAGCCGTACAGAGCGACGCCGTCGTCATAGGACAGCCGCTCACCGGCCAGCACCTTGTCCTCGAGCTCACGTTTGCGACCCAGATCCATTGGAACAACCCCAACCTCTCGACTGCAGGAACCCACTGACGAGGGTACGGCCGTCCGCTGCGTCCGTCGTCGCGAGGGCCTCGGGCAGGGGTGATGGACAGAATTAAGGTCCGGTTAGCGGCTTTTTCGCTGCCATTTGGGGACTTGCAGTGAGCAAACCGTGGCCGACAGGTGACAGAAGCCGGACGAGCGTGTACACACAGGACCACTGGATCGGGGGGGAAGGAGCGTGACGTGGAGGCACGGGAACGACTTCTGACGCCCGGGGAGGTTGCGAACCTGTTCCGAGTTGACCCCAAGACGGTCACTCGGTGGGCAGCAGCCGGGCGGATCGGCAGCATCAGGACTCCCGGCGGCCATCGCCGTTTCCGGGAGTCGGAGGTACGAGCACTGCTCAGCGGCGAGTTCTCCGCTGATGTCCCGGAGCAGCTCGGCAGCGCGGGCGCCTTCGAGCCTGGGTTCGCCCAGGCCTGACCGACCGACCACCCCGGTCAACGCAGCCCGGGAGTGGTCGTGTTCAGCCGGCCGACTCGTTGCCGGGCAGGCGCGCAGCTGCGGCTCCGCCCAGCTGGCCGCCCCACCGATGGAACAGGTCATGCTCGACGCCGAGCACGTCCAGGACCTTGCCGGCCACGAAGTCGACGAGCTGCTGCACGCTCTGCGGCGCGTGATAGAAGGCGGGACTGGCCGGCAGCACGGTGCCGCCCTGGTCCGCGAGTGCCACCAGGTGGGCCAGCGTCGTACGGGTGAGCGGGGTCTCCCGCGGTACGACGACCAGCGGTCGGCCCTCCTTGACCGTCACGTCGGCAGCACGCTGCAGCAGGTCCTTGGACAGCCCGAGCGCGATGCCGGCGACTGCCGCCGTGCTGGCGGGTACGACCACCATGCCGCGGGTCTGGTACGAGCCACTCGACGGTCC